>JAUUWD010000325.1 GCA_030589225.1 Desulfobacteraceae bacterium
TTGAAAAAGTGTTTTTGTCCGGTTTAATTGTCCCTGAAGCTTTTCTTGAACACTGTATTATTTGATAACAACGGCACTAAACTTACAGGCATCGTAACAGATGCCGCACTTAATGCACTTGTCCTGATCTAATTCATGGGGTTTTTTCTTCTCACCGGTTATGGCTTTCTCCGGGCATTTAAGTGCGCACAGACGGCAGCCATTGCAGGCTTCTTCGTCAATCTCGTAATGGAAAAGGGGTTTGCACACCCCTGCCGGGCATTTCTTGTCTTTAATATGGGCCTCATACTCGTCACGGAAATAGCGTATAGTTGTGAGCACCGGGTTGGGGGCAGAGGTCCCCAGTCCGCAAAGTGAAAAATTTTGGATCATGGTTCCCAGTTCTTCAAGAAGTTCGATATCTCCTTCCTTGCCGTTGCCTTCACAGATATCAGTCAAAATCTCCAGCATTCGCTTGATCCCTTCACGGCAGGGATTGCATTGACCGCAGGATTCTTCTTTGAGGAAATCCACAAAATAACGAGCCACATCTACCATGCAGGTATCTTCATCCATCACGATCATACCGCCCGAGCCCATTATGGATCCCACTTTTGTTAGCTCATCAAAATCCACTCCCAGGTCCAGGAATTTTTCAGGAATGCACCCGCCTGAAGGGCCTCCGGTTTGTACGGCCTTGAATTTCTTCTTCTTGGGGATACCGCCGCCGATGTCATATATAATGGTGCGTAAACTGGTTCCCATGGGGACCTCTACAAGACCCGTGTTCACCACTTTTCCAACCAGTGAAAATATCTTGGTGCCCTTGCTTCTATCGGTGCCTATAGAAGCATACCAATCCGCACCATTGTTGATAATTACTGGAATATTGGCCCAGGTTTCAACATTGTTCAGGTTAGAGGGGCCTTGTCTATAACCCCTCTCCACAGTATGTATATATTTTGCCCTTGGTCTTCCCGGTCTACCTTCAAGAGAGGCCATTAAAGCTGTTGACTCGCCACATACGAAGGCCCCGCCTCCACGGCTGATATGAATGTCAAAATCAAAGCCGGAATCTAGAATATTTTTGCCTAAAAGGCCCAATTCTTCCGCCCTTTTTAGGGCAATGGATAAGTTTTTTACTGCCAATGGATATTCGTGCCGCACATAGACATATCCCTTATGGGAGCCGATGGCTATGGCCCCAATGATCATTCCCTCCACGATAATATGGGGGTTTCCCTCCAAAAGGCTTCTGTCCATATAGGCACCGGGATCTCCCTCGTCAGCATTACAGATGACAAATCTATCCCCATCATGCTGACGGCAGGTCTCCCATTTTATACCGGTGGGAAATCCGCCGCCCCCACGACCCCTTAATCCCGATTTTTTTACCTGGTCAACAATTTGGTCAGGAGTCATAGTAAACAGGGCTTTTTCAAGGGCCCTGTAACCACCCACCGCTATGTAATCTTCAATGCTGGTGGGGTCAATCATGCCATTGCTACCGAAAATGATTCTCTTTTGGAGTTTGTAAAAAGGGATTTCATGTTCATGGGTGATTTTCTTCTTGGTGGCCGGGTCTTTAAAGATTAGAGATTTAATCAACTCGTTGTTTTTAAGGGTCTTTTCGACTATTTCCGAGATATTATCCTCCTTGACTTGCGGGTAAAAAATGCCTTCTGGTTGGATGACCATAATCGGACCCTTTTCGCAAAACCCATGGCAGCCCGTGAGCTTTACCTCCAACTTATCTTGCATACCCTGCCTGGCCAACTCCTCCATCAGTGCCTTATGCACTTTCGCTGTTCCATAGGCACCGCAGCCTGAACCGGCGCAGAGTGAAATCAGCCTTCTGTTCCCCTGCTGTTGAGTGTCCTGGAGTGAAATCCTGAGCTTTTCCAGCGCCGCCCTGTTGTCTGATCCTGTCATGTTAAAACCGAACCTCCGTTACGATCATGCCGTTAAGAAGCAAGTTGTTTACCCTAACGTTGCAGACCTGCACCGAGTAAAAACGCGCCAGAGTGCGCCAGATGTGACTGAGCACAGTCTCGGACAGGTCGTAGCATACTTAACAGTATGTGAGATCCTGGCCGATGCGAGCACAGGCGCAGATGGTGTGCTCTGGTGCGAGTCCCGCCTTGGCGGGATTTTTGCCGGTGTGGGTTTGCAACGTTAGGGTTTGTATCCTTCAATAACCTCCGCGGCACTGGAACGATCGAGACCACCGTGAGTTTCCTGATTCACCGTAATAACAGGGCCAGAGGCGCAACAGCCCACGCAACGAACTGCTTCCAGGGTAAAAAGATTGTCATCGGTTGTCTGACCTTCCTTGATTTTCAGTTTTTCTTTTAGTGCATCCATTATTTTATCTGCTCCCCGCACATGACACGCAGTACCGGTACAGATATTGACAATGTATTTACCCCGGGGCTCGAGACTGATGGTTTTGTAAAAGGTGGCCACGCTGTATATCAAACTTTCCTTAACCCTTAGTCTTTCCGTCAAAATTGGAATTACTTCCGGGGGCACATAGTTATACATGTCGCTGATATCCTGCATGATCATAAGCAGGGTTTCAGGATTCGCTTTGTAGTTTTCGATTATTGCGTCTATCTTTTCCCAATCAATCGTGACACCTGTATCCATTCTCGGACAACCTCCTAAGGTTGTTTGAAATCAATTGCTATGTTTGTGACAGGGCAGTTTTCCACACAGCTCCCGCACCCGGTACATAGTTCCATATTAATGCTGCGTGCTCTTTTTTTGATCTTCACCTTGTAATTTCCAGGGGTGCCCTCCACGGATTCCAAATCCGCATAGGTGATAAGTTCTATGTTCAAATGCCGGCCGACCTCGACCAGTTTAGGGGAGATAATTCACATGGCGCAATCATTTGTGGGAAAGGTCTTATCCAGTTGAGCCATTACTCCCCCTATGGAAGGGCTTTTTTCAAGGAGGTAGACGTAGTATCCGGAGTCAGCCAGATCAAGGGCGGATTGCATCCCGGCAATCCCGCCCCCAACGACC
>JAUUWD010000339.1 GCA_030589225.1 Desulfobacteraceae bacterium
TCAGGAGACAACTTCATGGAATGCCATCTCAAAATGTGTCTATCTGACTCCTGATAGGGCATTCCTGCTCTTTACAATCACAATTAAAACACGGAGGAATTTATTTTGGCACAGATAATGACAACCAAGGAATTGGCAAAGTATCTAAGATTGCATGAGATTACTATCCTCAAGAACGCGACAAAAGGTATAATCCCTGGAATTCGGATCGGCAGTCGCTGGCGATTTGCCAAGGAAACCATTGATAAATGGGTCGCCGAAGGCCAACAGGGACCTCATGTTGATAAAAAATCAAAGACAAGAGCTATTTCTAATCCCGGGAAAAAGCAACTGCCTAAGAGGAAAAAGTAAGCGCAGACGCCATATGTTGCAGGATCTGATGCAGCGTATTCGGAAGATTTTATACTTACCGCTGCTTCAACCGGAACTGTTTCAGGAGCTGTATCCATAACAGGAGCTGACCCAGAACAGCACGTCACTCTTAGTTTTAGACAAATGGCAGGATGCAAGGGTAGTACTGAATATAAACAGATTGAGGTAAAATCGTTAAATGTCCTCAACTCTGGTGAATATGAGATTATTTTACCAGATGGAAACTATGACGTTGTGGCCTCAACGTATGGTAAAAATACCCTGGAAGACGACATTGACATCACGGCTGACTCTGACACAGAGTTAAACATAACCTTTTGATCATCTACGGTGTACTTCAACCCCACCTGCCTGGAATAGACGTGCCGCAGAATTTACAGCGACCGTTTTCCAGGTTATGTTGCGGTATTAGATACCCTTTCCGCTCTATTAAAATCTTGTGGCAGTTGTGGCAATATGTGTGGGTGCCTTCATGGCCTGGCACATTACCGAGGTATACATATCGAATTCCTTCCTGAAGAGCCACCTTTCGAAATTCCTCCAGTGTTCCGATGGGTGTGGCCGGGAGGCGCGTCAGCTTATAATGCGGGAAAAATCGCAGAAAATGCAGGGGATAATTCGGGCCCAGCTCCTTTAAAATCCATCCACACATGCGTTTAATCATCTCAGTATCGTCAACATACGTAGGGACCACAAGGGTGGTCATCTCAAACCATACGCCCTCTGTGTGCAGGGTCTTGAAGGTATTTAGTACAGGCTGGAGTCTTCCACCGTTAAGGGATCGATAAATACGGTCATCAAAGGATTTCAAATTGACATTGGCACCATCCAGGTATTTGCAGAGCCTGATGAGTGGTTTCCGGTTAATGTAGCCGTTTGAGACCAGCACATTCTTTAGCCCCACCTCCCTGGCCAGCTTTGCCGTGTCATACATGTACTCATAATATGTAATGGGTTCAGAGTAGGTGTAGGCGATAGAGGGTGTTTTTCTTTTTTTTGCTTCACTCACAACACTTTCAGGAAAAAGCTCATAGTGGCGCACTTCTTCGGGCTTCATCTGGGAGATTTCCCAGTTCTGGCAGTTGAGGCACCTGAAATTGCAGCCGGTAGTGGCGATAGAGAGGATCAAAGAACGGGGATAGAAATGGTTGAGCGGTTTCTTTTCAATGGGATCAACGTGAATTGAGCAGGGGTTACCATAGGTTAGGGAGTATAGCTTTCCGTCGATATTCACCTTTGATCTGCATATACTCCGATCCCCCGGTTCGAGTATACAACGGTTCGGACAGATTTGACATTGCACCGTGGTCCCGTCTGTTGCGTAGTGAAACCCCTCAACAGACCATTTCCATGGCTTTTTGGGGGCATCATTTTTAAAGATATGCCCCTTTACGCTTTTGGGCCTCTTGTCCTCTTTTCCCAGAAATCCGTATCCCGCACTTGCGCAAACAAGGGCTGACGCACCCAAGCCCACGGATTTCAAGAATTCTTTGCGAGTAATCATCCTGTGCATCATTAGCCTAATTTTTCGTAACTTCTCAATAAGTTCGGGTGGAGTTTATCCCTCCGGGGCGTAGGCCCTACGGGCTGGAAGCGGAAAGGCTATATAGCCATTGTCATTCGCTCAAGGCAATAATCAGGTTATGAGCACCCGATCTTATTGAGAAGTTTCAATTTTCCCAGTAAAAAGGATAATCATGCTGCTTGAAACCTTCACAAGAATCAAAAAAATAACTGCGGCCCGGATGCCCCACAGGGGAATCAGGATCGTTCCCGTGGCAAGGGTGCCCACAGAGGCACCGCACAGATCAGCGGCAAAGCAACCAGCAGCAGGACTGCTCTTTTCGCCGATCATGGCTGTTGCTACAGGGAACTGAAAACCACAGAGTAGAGAAAAGAAAAAGCAATATGCCAAAAAGTATATGGGATGTGGCTCACTTTTAAAAAACGCAACCCATATAAGAAAGAGAAATAACAGAGACAAAATGAGCATCTCTGATAAAAGGAGTTTGTTACGGGCCTTTCCCTTTTCCCTCAGAGAATTACCGATTATGGCCCCGGGGAGCAATCCTAACAATGATGCCGTGATGATTGCGCCAATTTTCAGATAAATATAACCATAAATAACCTGAAACGCAAATACAATGAGCATTTCAACACCCATGGTGGCCAATCCGGTAGAAAACAGGATGTATTCTTCTTTTTTCATGAATATGAGGTAGATCGCGGTAAACACGAACAGGACCAGAAGGAAATAGCTGGGGGAAGTGCCATGCTTCATAAACCATTCATGAAAGACAATATTCATGAGCCTCGGCCTAAGGTCCGTGTTGATGTATTCGTCCCTGTCAATGCTCTTTTCAAGCTGCCTTATTCTTTCATCTGTCACATTACCATAGTAAAAACCTTCAACATAACTGGT
>JAUUWD010000305.1 GCA_030589225.1 Desulfobacteraceae bacterium
TTTCGGAGGTACACGGTGAAAAGACAGGTCTATCTCTCAATGAAAACCCTCCAGGAGGCTAAAGAATTATTCTTTTCCCGATTTGGCCGGGATAAACGGACGGATATGGAGACGATCAGTATCGAGGATGCTTTGGGCCGCATCATTGTGGAACCTGTTTTTGCAAAACGATCTTGTCCCTCTTTTCATTCCTCAGCCATGGACGGCATCGCTGTCCGGGCAGAAGAGACATATGGGACGACGGAAAAATATCCCGGGACCCTGAAGGTCGGCCGTGACGCCGTGTGGATAAACACGGGTCAGCCCCTCCCTGAGTCATTTAATGCGGTGATCATGGTGGAGAAAATCCATCAGTTGGATAAAAATCACCTGGAAATCCGGTCCTCTGCCTATCCCTGGCAACATGTCCGAAAGGTGGGTGAGGATATAGTGGCAACCCAGCTACTCCTTGCGCAAAACCACAGAATCCGTCCATTTGATGTGGGGGCGCTCATCGGCGCTGGTGTTTTTTCAATCAAAGTCTGGCAAAAACCCCGTGTGGCAATTATCCCGACAGGCACAGAGCTAATCCACTATAGGGATGTTGAAGAGAAAGACACCTTAAAACAAAACGAGATTATTGAATACAATTCTTTGGTGCTGGCAGGACTTGTTCGGGAGTGCAGTAGTATTCCGATAGTTTATGGTATTGTGCCGGATGCTGAGGAAAACATACGAGCGGCCTTGAAAAAAGCCATTGAATCAGAGGCCCATGTGGTCATTATCAACGCAGGGTCCTCTGCAGGGAGCAAAGACTTTACAGCCAGTATCATCAATGAAGTGGGGGAGGTGCTGGTGCATGGTGTTGGGATGATGCCGGGGAAACCCACCATATTGGGTATAGTGAAGGACAAGCCTGTTGTCGGTAATCCCGGGTATGCTGTTTCTTCAACGCTTTCTTTCGAGCAGTTTGTAAAACCCCTCCTTTACGGCCTTCAGGGTCAGCAACCCCCTAAACCTCACACCGTTAAGGTACAGCCATCCCGGGATATCCCATCCAAGCTGGGAATAGAGGAGTTTTTGCGGGTTAATATCGGCAAGGTGGGCCCGAAATTTGTTGCCACGCCACTGCCAAGGGCCGCTGGTTCTATAACTACTCTTACAAGAGCCGAAGGCATTATCCGTATTCCGGCATTGTCAGAGGGCATCCCGCAAAACGGGGAAATCGAGGCAGAACTTCTTGTGGAGGAGGAGGACCTCCTTAATACCGTTGTAATTATCGGTAGTCACGATATTAACATCGATATCCTGGCGGACGAGATCCGCGGGCAAGGACACAATATTCGCATTTCATCCGGAAATGTGGGCAGCCTTGGCGGTTTGATCGCCCTCAAGAAGGGGACGTGCCACATGGCAGGTTCGCACCTTTTGGATACGGAGACCGGGCAATACAATATTTCCTACATCAAAAGATATTTGCAAGGAGTGCGCATCAGTGTGTTTCACCTGGTTTTGAGGGACCAGGGCCTTATTGTGGCCAAGGGTAATCCAAAGGGCATTAAGGGTATAGAAGACCTGACCGGGAGTGATATTGTCTTTGTCAACCGTCAGGCAGGGTCAGGGACCCGAGTCCTTTTTGATTACAAATTAGGTCAACTTGGCATAGAGCCCAAAGCTATCAAAGGGTATGACCACGATGAATTCACTCATATGGCAGTGGCGGTTGATGTCCTGAGTGGTGCGGCCGATTGCGGAATGGGCATCTTTGCAGCGGCCAGGGCGTTAGACTTGGACTTTGTTGCAATGGTGAGAGAACAGTACGACCTGGTAATCCCGAGCGCAATGGTGGAACAGCCCAATATTAAGGTGGTATTGGACACGATACGGTCCCGGCATTTCCGGGAACGGGTAGCTGCCTTAGGTGGATATGATCCTTCTAAAAGTGGAGAACTGTGGAGGGAGATAGGGGAGTAAAAGATGGTACCGCTTAGATTGAGATCAAGACAATGGATTGTTGATGAGTATGGCCGCATCATTATGGGTGAAGGACGAAAACAGATACTGGAAACCATTGAAAAAACAGGGTCTATAAACCAGACAGCCAAGATAATGAAGATGTCCTACAAGGGTGCGTGGGGTAAAATTAAGGCAACTGAAAAGTACTTGAAAGCAAACATTGTGCATGCGGACCGCAAAGAGGGCACCCGTCTGACCAAGGAAGGAAAAGAACTCCTGAAAAAATATAGCCTTTTGAAAAAAGAATGTGTAGAGGAAGATAACAGGATTTTTAGCAAGATATTTGATAAGGAAGAGAATTGATGAGCAGAAAAAGTACGCAAACCGGGGTGACCCATAAAAATGAATTCAAAAACTAATAAACCGCCCATCATCTCTGTTGTAGGCCTGTCCGGGACCGGGAAAACCACCCTGCTTGAAAGGCTGATCCCGGAACTAACCCGGCGCGGTTTCAGGGTGGGAACCGTCAAGCATCACAGACACAGATTTGAAATGGATCGACCTGGTAAAGATAGTTGGCGGCATAAGCATGCGGGGGCTTCGGTGGCCATTGTCTCGTATCCGTACCCCATAGGAATGATCATGGATGTAGACCATGATCACCGGCCGGACGAATTGTTGCCTCTTCTTTGCAGTGTTGACATCGTTTTGACCGAAGGGTATAAACAGGATTATAATCCTAAAATAGAGGTTTTTAGGCCCAAGGCAGGTGGCGGTGAACCGATCTTAAAGGGTGACGCGCATTTAGTGGCCCTGGTGAGTGATGCTAAAGTTGATCTTGATGTCCCTAAATTTTCGACTGATGATATTGAGGCGTTGGCCGATTTTTTAATTGACAACTTCAATCTTACCCCGACTGCATTAACTCAGCATCTGGAAGCCGCATCATGACAAATTCCAGGAGCATCTGAGATTTATAATCATCAAATCTGTAAGGGCCTCCAACCAGGATTAAGACAAAGAGAAAGTATCCCGGATCCAAAACCTGAATTGCTGCGGTTATCCGGGAAAGATGTTTTTTTTAGGAACCATGTGGTATAAAATCTAGGAGGCTGTCTGAGAATGAGATATTTTTTCCAAGATCAAGGAAGGCGAAAATTATAACCACAGGAATACATTGAAGTATTTCGAGGATTATAATTTGAGCCTGACACAGATATCGGACAGATAAGCGCAGACTTCGAAAGGGGACGTTTTGAAACTGGCTCTGTTGAATAGTTTTTCCAGGATACTGGAGGCCAAGAGGATGCTTCATAATTTTCAACCATAAGGTGTTGTTTTCTTGGAG
>JAUUWD010000268.1 GCA_030589225.1 Desulfobacteraceae bacterium
ATGGGGCAGAGGGGAGAATGAATCTTTTTAAAATCGGAAAAACAGGCCTCGCAGAAGGAGGCACCCTTGCTCTTATCCTCCATGCGGTTGTCCCAAAGGAATTCCCGGCAGATGGGACATCTCGGAGGATAAATAATATCTATGAACTTGCTCAGGAGGTTCATTTCTTTGTCATATTCTCAAGCTTCCAATCAACGAGAAGCCGTAGCCGTGTGCCAGACTTTTTTTCTCGATAAATAAGGTGCCCATTTTCGAGCCCGAATTGAAAAAGGTCTCTTGTTATTGCAACATCGCTTCGGCAATAGTCGACGAGTTTTTCCATTTCCCCCTTCCGGAACCATTCCACAGCCTGAAGACCATGTGCTGTTTTGCCCTTGTTTAAGGTCTCAGTGGCCAGGTGGTCGAGGCTAAGCCGGAAGCCAAGGCGCTTATGGATGTCCTCCAAAATATCAAAGGTTGGTAGCGCCTTCAGGTCTCCATTTGTGTAGGCATTTAGAACCGTGTAGTCAAATTTCTTGATATTAAACCCGATAATCAGGTCAGCCGTGTCAAGAAGATCAAAAAGAGTATCAATACTATCTTCCTTGAAGATTAGAAAGTTTTTATCAATACTGTCGAAAACGACCACTACAGAAACCCTCATCAGGTGGGTGTTTTGCCAACCCCCAACATCCTGGGCGGTTTTTTGAGTCTCAAGATCAAGGAAAAGGAGCCTGGGTTTTTTCTGATCGCCTATGTCGGCAGCTTTTTCTTTATGGGACAATTCAGGTTCAATCTCCTCCTTTCCCTCTGATATCTGGCTCAGGGAGATGTGTCCCAGAAGGCCTTCAAGAATTAGCAATGCGGCCTGTTTGTCCAATGGTTTGTTACCAGAACCACACTTGGGGGAATGTATACATGAGGGACACCCTTCCTCACAGCCACAGCTTTTCACGTGATCTAGTGTCTTCTCCAACAGATCAAGTATAATGTCAAAGCCGTGCTGTGCCAAGCCAACGCCGCCCGGATAACCGTCATAGATGAAAATGGCGCTCTTGCCTACCTGCGGATGATGAGGATAACATATGCCGCCAATGTCATTTCTGTCACAAAGGGCAAAAAGGGGAAAAATGCCTATGGTAGCGTGTTCTATGGCATGGATACCTCCCATGAAATGAAGGTCCTTTTGTTCTACAAACCTCTTGAGTGCAGGCTCTATCTCCACCCAGAAGCCTATAGTTTCAAAGATCTGAGGAGGCAACTCGAGGGGAAAAACGCCCATCAATTCCTGACCGGGCAGCGCCCTTTTTTCATAACCGGTGATCACCTCTGTTACCTTGAGGTTGCCTTCTCGAATCACAAACTGGCCCTTTGGCCTGCTCCGATTGATCCGGATGATTTCGGTTTCTTTTTCACTGCGGGCTCGCGTGAAATATTTGAGATCTGACCGATGTACCACGATGTCTTTTTTCTCCACTATGAGACGGTCAACCAGATATTGGCGGGCTCGATGAAGGTAGCTTGCGCCCGGGTGACATTCTTTAAATGCCCTGATTCCATCAATGGTGCCAATGGCCTGCCCGGTTTCCCTTTCAAAAATAGTAAAGGTTTCGCCGGTGGAGCGAATATCCACGTAAAGTTGAGGGTTGCGTCTTGATGCAAACCAGGTTGGTTTTCCCTCTGCGGTTCGATTCAAAGCACCTTCATTTTCCAATTTTTCAAGATGAAAAGGGAGATCTTTTGGCCAAAATTTCTGGTCGTCGAGCGTGAGCGGGATTTCTGAGGCAGCACACGGCAGATGAGCCTCCACTACATAAGGGTTATGGGGATCCAGGACAGCGGCCTCAAAGGACCTTTCAAAAAGATCAACCGGGTGTTTCATAAAGTATTGATCCAGGGCATCCGGCTTTGCAATGAGGATAACCATGGATTCTCTCCCTGATCGGCCAACCCGTCCTCCTCTCTGCCAGGTGTTGATAATTGTGCCCGGGTAACCTACCAGCAGGCATATATCAAGGTAACCTATATCAATTCCCATTTCCAGGGCACTGGTTGATATGACCCCGAGCAAATCTCCGCTGGCGAGCCTGTTTTCAATTTGTCTTCTTTCCTCTGGCATGAAACCAGCGCGGTAGGAGCTTACCTTTTCGCTTAGGTCGCGAGACAGTTGGGAGACCCAGAGATGGATAAGTTCTGTGGTTTTTCTGGATTGGGTAAAGGCAATAGTTCTAAACCCTTTACGGATGCAGTCGACAAAGAGTTTGGCCGCGGAGAAATTGGGACTGGCCTCAGGATTTAGGAAGAGAAAATGCTGGCCTGCCCTTGGAGCTCCGCATGATTGTATCACTTTAAGATTTTCCTCGATCAGGCTTTCCCCAAAATCTTTCGGGTTACTCACGGTGGCCGAGAGTAGAATGAATTGTGGGCAGGCACCATAGCACTGGCACAGCCTTTTCAAACGCCGAATCACCTGATTAAGATGGGATCCAAAGATGCCGCGATATGTGTGGACTTCATCCAGGATGACAAAAGAGAGATTTTTAAGAAGTTTTTCCCAATTTTGATGATAGGCCAGAATACCCCGATGGAGCATATCAGGATTCGTGAAAAGGATCTGGGGTGGTTTTGTTCTTATCTTTTTTCGCTTGTATGGGCTCGTATCTCCATCATAAATCTCTGCTGAGATGTGCGCATCCTTGGTTCCTTTGAGCCACACAGCAAGATTTTTCAATTGATCCTGCTCCAGGGCCTTTAAGGGGATGAGATACAAGGCTCTGGTATCCTTGTTCTTTAGGATTTCCTCCAGAACCATTAGATTGTAGATCAAGCTCTTGCCGCTGGCTGTTGGGGTGGCTACCAGCACATTATTCCCCTGTCTGAGATGGGTAACGGCCTCCACCTGATGGGTATAAAGCCGGTTAAGGCCAAGATGATTCATGGTTTTTCGGATGTCGTGATGAAAGTGAATTTGAGGGGCGTAGAGTGGGTCATGTGGGGGGATGTATCTGTGGTATACGAAGGCTTCGCGGAATTCCGAGTAGGTCTTTATGGATTTAACATATTGAGAAAGTTTCACGTCTATATTGGGCTCCATTTGAATATTCTTCAATGGAGAGCCAATTTCAAAACGTCCTTTTTTGCCCAATATCTGCGTCAGGCTCAAATTTTAATCCTCGAAATACTCAATGTATTCCTATGGTTAAAATTTTCGCCTTCCTTGATCTTGAACAAAACTGAACATTTTGAAAATGCCTCTGGGTTATGCAGAATTTTGATGACTTATTAACATGTTTTGTGTAACTATTCAGGTTGTCAGGTTCACAGTTCAGGGTTTCCCGCTGAAAGCGGGATTTCGCCTCCGGCGGGGCCGCATTTTTCATATTGCTTGACATAGTTGATGAACCTATGAACGGCAGCAGTTACGCACAATGTGCTACCCGTCGATATCTCAAAACCGTGCAGTTTTCATCAGTTAACCTTGAACCGTGAACCATTGAACTTTGAACCTGAGTTACTATTTTGTATAATAAGTATTTGTTACATAATAAGCAAGGACAGGAAAGAGCAACAGACTATGAATGATAAAGAAAAGATTCCCCCAGTCAAACTTCTTCACTACAAAAAGGGTTATCTTAGCGTACACCAAGGCGACTACGGTATCTCAATCTATAAGGGCATCAAAGGTAAAGTACAAATCTTCAATGAATCAGGGGACAAAGAGATTGATATAGACACTCTGGGCCCAG
>JAUUWD010000075.1 GCA_030589225.1 Desulfobacteraceae bacterium
ACATTTCGTGTTTCTGGTCAAAGGGTTCAGTTGCAACCGGAAATCCCGGATCGAAAGAGGGAAAATAAGACATGACACACCTCAAAAAAAGTGTCCAATAGGTTTCTCTGAAATCCTTATAATTCTTCGAGTACGCATTCAGAGTGATGCTTCGTTGGTTAAGGTAGGTTTTTAGCGCTACATATATCCACTAAGCCTCCCTCGCATACGAGAGTATGTAGGGTAACAGTTTAGTCCCCCAGGTTTGTTTCTGTCTTTGCTCATTTCTTGTGCATATTTTCGTACCACCAGAAATCGTTGTTTCCCACAGGGTCAATACATTTCCATTTTCCGTTCACTATGCCTGATGGGGATAGTTTCAATTCGTCGCGACCACACCTCATAAGCCGATCATGGGTCATTACCCAGCCTATAAATAAACCATGCTTATCAAAACATTGAATGCTGTATTCTGAACAGGATGGATACATGGGACATTCCGCTTTCTTGACCGCTGAAAGGTGGTTTAGGGGCCCCTGATAAAACTCCACTACAGAGCGCATCGGATTAAGTGCACTGTTGGATTCCTCGCCCGTCGTCTGAGGGTAGGCACAGGAAAAAAGAAAACCAGGGATTAACAAACATAATAACAATAGTTGCTTCATGGGTCGCTACCGCAAATTTTAAACAATCCTATTAACTAAAAAATATCGTAACTCAATAAATTCGGGCTGCATTAATAAAATCCCCCTCAATCCCCCTTTGCAAAAGGGGGAAGCAGTCGGAATGCCCGGACTTATTGAGATGTTACAAAAATATCAGTTGAAAGAAGTCAGAAGAGCGATCAAATACTCACTCTTTTTGGCCTCAGACGTTCAAGCAGGATGGAAATAAAAAAGCACGTTGCTGCCACCATAATAATCGAAGCCCCTGAGGTCAAATTGAAAGTGTAGGAGAGCCAGAGACCGACCGTAGTGAAAAAGACATTCAGCAGTACTGAGTAAAACATCATTCCTAATAGTGAGCCGGAAAACTTCTCGGAAATATAGGGCGGAATTGTCAGCAGGGCAATGACGAGGATCAATCCAACCACCTGAATAACCATCACCACGGAGAGGGCTATCATGGCCATGAGAAGGAAGTACAGAATTTTTGTTGGCACGCCTCTTACCCGGGCAAACTCCTCGTCATAAGAAAGGGACACGAGATCGTGATAAAAATAACTGACAGTAAGGACAACAAGCCCATCTATTATCAGCATCAACCAGAGATCAGACGTTGGAACGGTCAGAATGCTGCCAAATAGATAGCTCATCAAATCCACATTATAGCCTGGTGTCAGATCGAGCAAGATCACACCCAGGGCCATTCCCACTGCCCATAGCACACCAATAATTGTGTCTGCCCTTTGCCTTGTTTTCAAACTGACTGCTGCCATGATAGCAGCAACCAAAAGGGAAAAGCCCAGAATCCCCATTAGATAGGAAAAGCCAAAAAAGAAAGCCAGGCCGATTCCCCCATAGGCTGCATGTGCAATGCCACCTGAAACAAATACTATCCGGTTTACAACAACAAATGTTCCAATCACACCGCACATAATGCTTGCCAGTAGGCCGGCCAAGAGAGCATTTCTCATAAACTCAAACTGAAGCGCTTCCAGCATCTTACTCTCCTGAATGCTTTGGTAACACCCTGTGGGGTACGCCGTGGGCAATCAACTCCACTGGGCAGTGATAGGCCATTTCAAGCATATCTTTTGTGATTTCCGGGGCGTCATGGAAAAATACCTGTTGGCTCACGCAGGCAACAGATTTGATATAGCTCGAAAGAACCATGAGATCATGGCTGACCACAACAACGGTTACGTTCTCGTTCAATTCCTTCAGCAAGGCATAGAAATCGGTTTGGCCCTTCTGGTCCACGCTGGCAGTAGGTTCATCCAAAAAGAGTATCTTCGGCTCACCTACAAGTGCCCTTGCCATGAAGACCCTTTGGCGCTGTCCCCCGGAAAGTTCTCCTATACGGCGTTTTCGGTATTCCCACATTTCCACTCGCTCAAGGGCTTGACGGGCTGCAATTTTGTCTGGTCTGGAGAAGCGCCGCCAGCCTCCACCGCCACGCATTCTGCCCATAAGCACAACATCCCGAACTGATATGGGAAAGCCCTTGTTAATACCTATCTCCTGGGGTACGTACCCGATGCTTCCGGCTGCTTCCCGGGGCGAATGATTAAAAACGCGGACTGTTCCCCGATCAGGCTCCAAAAGGCCGAGCATCAGCTTAAGCAGAGTGGTCTTGCCTCCTCCATTAGGGCCAATGACGGCAAGAAAATCCCTTGGATGAATCGTGAGGTTGACGTCCTTCAGGACTGGATTCCCATTGAAGGAAAACCATAGATCATGAACTTCTATGACCGGGGAACTCATCAGTGGTATTACCTCAAAGCAGCCTTAAACCCGGCCGCCACTTCTTTCAGATTCCTGGCCCAGTCCAGGGCAAGTGGATTCGCGAAAACAGTTTGCCCACCAATCTCCCTGGCAATGATTCCGGCACTTTTTGAAGAGAATTCGGGCTGGACGAAAACCACATCAATGCCGTATTCTTTGGCCTTCCCTATCAGGCGTTGCAGGTCCGCGGGCTTGGGGTCCTTCCCTTCGCTCTCAATGGGAACCATCTCCAGGTCATAGGCGCGAGCGAAGTAACCCCAGGCAGGATGGAAGACCATAAACCTGGCCCTCTCCTTCCCTAAGAATATCCCCCGGAGTTCGGCGTCAAGGTCAACGAGCTCCATGATGAACTTTTTGTAGTTTGCTTCGTAAACGGAACTATTGGCCGGATCGACTTTAAGCAGTCCTCTCAGGATATTCCGAGCCTGGACCATGACCAGTGGAGGAGAAAGCCATACGTGCGGGTCCTTGATTCCATGAGGCTTGTCCGCCTTCATGGGCTTTTTTTCGATACCTTCTTCAGTGTGGACAAGAAGCATCTTGATGTTAGGAGCACAAATCTTTTCGAGCCACACCTTTTCAAAGGGAACCCCAATAGCATAATAGAGCCTGGCCCTGGAAAGGGCGACCATCTGTTTAGGCCTTGGCTCAAAGGTGGCCGGACTGTTTCCGGGAAGCACCATCACCGATACATCTACCAGATCGCCACCTATTTTCTCCACAAAGTATTTTTGCGGAACAATACTGACAAAGGTTTTGATCTTCCCAGCCTGCGCCCCTGTGGCAAACGCAATGCTAAATACAAACATTACTGTAACAATCGACATCACTTTGATACAGCAGTTTTTCATACCACAGCTCCACAAAAGGGTTTAGATCTATGTAAAACTAATTGGATACCGTCAATCCGTTTACGATATGTGTGAACACACCAGAAACGACTCATGGCAGTCGTGACAGTTTTTGACAAAATGATCGATTGCAAAATCATCCCAGTGCCGTTTCTGGTTCGAAGTCAGCATCCCGGAGCCATTGCAAAGGGGACAACCGCTTCCCAGTGCCTCAATGATTGCCCCACGAATAAACTCCGAGCGGTTAGGAATGTCCTTAATAGCCTGGAGCAAATCATCATCGACTTTGAACGTAATAATTTCCTGTTTTTTCTTCATGAGCTTAAACACCTCTCCTCTTCAGCAGTGTCGTATTAATAAGTAATACACAGATATTACCATGTATTACCCAGATGTCAAGATAAACAATGCTGGCAAGGGGACAAATCCTTAGTTACCGAACGGAAAAGCCAGGATCATTATACTGAGTTGTCTAAGGTTAAGGCCTTCGACCCCGACGTCATCTTGGCCTTAGTGCCGGAAGGGCGACGGGTCTACCGTGACATGACCGTATGGGAAAACTTAGAGATGGGTGCTTACTCGAAAAGAGGGAGGCAATATCTTGAACGATCAAGGAGCCACGTTATCGAACTTTTTCCAATTTTGGACGAAAGGAAGGATCAAAGGGCAGGAACCCTTTCAGGTGGGGAACAGCAGATGTTGGCAATTGGTCGGGCACTGATGAGCCAGCCTGAGATGCTCTTTATAGATGGATTATCTCTCGGCCTGGCGCCATTGGTCACCAAGCAGATCTATTTGGTTTTAGACGGACTTGCCGAGGAAACCACCATACTAATGGTACAGCAAAACGTAGAACAGGCCCTCAAACATTCTCACAGGGCCTATGTACTTGAAAGCGGACACATGACACGAAGCGGTCTTTCTAAAGACCTGAAAAAAGATGAAGATATTCGTCGTGCCTACTTAGTGTCTGAACGAAAACCAGGAGTTTTTTCCAAGATCAAGTCGAAGATCCCGGACTTTGAGCCTGACGTCGCGTTAGTAGCGGGAGGAAAAATAACAGTTTTCGACCGGGCACTACTTAGGCATGTAGGACAGTCATTTTTCTAAGGGCTCCCCTAAAAATGACTTCACAGGATTGGCGCTCAGATTCGTGTTAGATTTGCTCGATCCGATTGCGCAAAACCACAGGTAAAATCAAACCAGTCCAAGTTCCTCTAATTTTGACTCTACTGGCTGGCCTTCAGAGTCCCAGCCTCTTAACTGATAATATATTGGAAGCATCTGCTCAAGTTCGCACACATGTCCCTTCCCAGGGCCATCAGGCAGGGGTTCCTTTACGATACGAGCAGGCAATGAATCATCTTTAGCACGAAAACCAGCTTTAACTAAGAAGAGCCGTTCCGCATTAACAATTCTTTCTCCGGCCCGCATAAGTGCCTCCAGGTCATATTTATATCCGGTAGATGCGTTGAGTAGTTTGAGAATTCCCGCTGGTCGAATGTCCTTGGTAGGCGTAACATAATTGCGGACTGAGAAGAAAACGCAAAGACCGGCCGAGTCAATCACAGCAAAAACATCCTGCCAGTCTTTTATGATCCGGGGTTTATCTTCCCAGGTCAAAGGATCAATAGCCATCGGAACCCCAAGGATTTCAATGTATGCAGGATCACCCCTCATATGACTGGCACCGATACTTGAAGTGGCGTAGGCCAGGCCCATACCTTTTTCGCCACGCGGATCATAACCGGCAAACTCCTGCCCTTTTGACACGATGGCTAATTCAGGATGACCGTACTTCGTGGCCAAACGTAGACTTCCCAAGGCCAACTGGTCCCCAAAGTCTTGTCTGAGGGCAGTCTTGCGGCATAACTCCACCAGGCCTTCAACATCCCCAAAAGGAAGTGGGCGCCCGATGATGGCTTCGCTGAGTACCCCCTTTTCAAACATCTCCATTGCACAGGCAATGGTTGAGCCCATACTGATGGTGTCCATCCCCATCTCATTGCAGATATAATTAGCCTTTGTCAGGGCTGCCAAGTCACTAATACCGCAATCACTCCCAAATGCATAAATTGTCTCGTATTCAGGACCCTCTCCCTGTCCTTGGTAGGGACCATTCGGGACGTTAGTTACTCTACCGCACCCTATGGGGCAACTAAAACATGCTTTTGGCCGCACTAAATATTTTTCAGTGAGGGCTTCGCCGCCTATCTTTTCCCAGTCTTCAAAGGTTCCCTGTTGAAAGTTCCGTGTGGGGAGTACGCCCGCATTGTTAGTGCCAATAATTGTTATAGCAGTACCATAAGTGCGTAAAGGCGGGGCCTGTTCCTTGAACGTAGTTTTGAACTTATCTAGATATTTTTTTGCAAGAGCCTTGAATCCTGTTTCATCATGGATGGGCACTTTTCTCGTGCCCTTAACAACCACTGCCTTTATCCGCTTTGCACCCATAACCGCACCAACTCCTGAACGACCTGCAGCGCGATCCCTATCATTCATGATGCTTGCAAAAAGAACTTCGTTTTCACCTGCTGGTCCAATACAGGCAACTTTAGCATTCCAGTCAGTCTCTTCTCTCAACTGAGCATCGGTTGCATGGACATCCTTCCCCCAGATGTGTTTTGCACTGCGTAGTTCTGCTTGATCATCCTCAATCCAAAGATAGACCGGTTCAGGCGAGCATCCCTCAAAAATAATCCCGTCGATCCCAGTGCGTTTCAGCATTGCAGGAAATTGCCCTCCTGAATTGGAGCAGGTAACCGCACCGGTAAGGGGTGATTTTGTCATAACCATATAACGAGCGCCAGTTGGTGCGGTGGTACCAGTGAGGGGGCCAGTCATCATGACAAGCTTATTTTTTTGTCCCAGTGGGTCACACTTGGGATCAACTTCGTCAAGCAGATAGCTGATCCCCAACCCTCTCCCACCAATGAAATCCTCTGCCCGCCATAAGTCCAGAGTTTCAAAAAAAGCCTTCCCTTGAGCCAAATCCACACGTAAAATCTTACCCATATAACCCATGTGCTCAAACCCCTTTTTTTTACTTTGTGTAAAAAATCCTATAACCTATTGAATCTGACATTTCCAGGATTATTTTTCGTCTACAACGCCATTTGAAGTTTTTGAGTATCGGAGGTTAAATGGTGATGGGACCTCCGGGTTACTCCCGATTCGGACAAGCTACTTTGCAGGGCTTAGAATTTAAGACGGCCAGGTTTTTCATTTGCAATTCAATCATTTTTGGCAAAGTATCTGGAAAAAATAGTCTGGCATCTCAAAAAAGGAGTGACTGATATGTTCATCAAAGTGCGGGGCTATATATTCCTGAAAAGATACACAGATCATCTGCCACCACAGGGAGAGTTTCAGATACCGGAAGGAACAACAGTAGCCGCGGTTTTAAATCAGTTGAAAGTTCCTCCTGAAATGGAGAAGGTCGTATTTGTCAACGGTCGGCATCGGACTGAAAACTACATTCTGCAGCCCGGGGACATCCTCGTTCTTTTCCCTCCATTGGAAGGCGGATAAAGGCTTTCCTAACTTGGGACATTATATGATACAAAGATGTTCTCATCAAACTCAGGGTTTCCTTTATTTTTTTGCACAAAAAGGCCATAAATCCTATCCATATTTTCAAAACGGCGGGATACAGATGAATTTCGGTCCTGTAGAAATATAGAAATGGGCAACGTTGCTGACTATGTTTAATAACTCTGATCGGGAACAAACAAGTCAACATTGTCAGGCCCTATACATATCCAGGAGATAAAAAATGAGACGACAGGAAAAAGAACCAGAAGACTGGATTGAATACTACGAGCGTGGAGATATCCTTGATGAGATCACTAATGAGGAGGTTGATCTCAGCTTAGATGGTCAGCTTCGCCAGGATATCCTGTCGGGTAAACGCAAAAGAAAAC
>JAUUWD010000165.1 GCA_030589225.1 Desulfobacteraceae bacterium
CTGGGGAGCTGCCGTTCTTGTGGCATCCCTTATTATTGCTCTCATCCCCTGTATTTGACACCTGGCATCCCTGTGTGTTGTTTATGTCGTTCAAGCTTTCCGTATCTTCGGTCTCTTCCTCATCGTAGACAAACGTATGGAATTCTGGCCTGCCTCAATGGAGAGCTTCAATATTGTTAAAACCAATTTTTGGCCTTTTTTGGGCCTTTCAGTTGTCGCGAGTATTATCGGAAGTATCGGAGCCATTGCATGCGGAATCGGTATGGCTGTCACTGCCCCTATCCAGGTTTGTATCCTGACCGTGGCCTACCGCGATGTGTTCAGTGAGGTCGAGAAACCTGCCACCACTGTTGAAACGCCTGACATTGATACAGATGCAGAGACAAACACTAACATTGAAGAACCGGAGTAACTCTTTCCAATGGATTCTGCTGGAGAACGGCGAATCGGAGCCCACCATTCGCCGTTCTTGTCCTTGACCCGCCCTCGTTCCTACTGGGACGTGGTGGGGGCACATTTTCCCCTTGCCTTAGTGACAGGGATCGTTTTGTTTGTGTCGAGGTGGATTCCAGGTAATCTCTTACCTTTAAGACCCTGCACATTTCTTCAACTGACAGGCTATCCATGTCCATTCTGCGGTTTTACCCGATCGTTCTGGGCCATGTCTCATGGGGACTGGGCCTCCGCTCTGTACAACTCCCCTATCGCCTGCCTGGTGTATGTCGCGGTTGTGCTCGTGTTCGTGTGGAACGCTGCGGGCCTGCTGCTCGGTGTTGAAATTTCACGTAACCGATTCCTGCGGCTAAAGGCCGGTAGGGCTCGCTGGGGTATTGCTATTTTTTCTGTCTTACTTGCCCTGAACTGGGCTTACAGGCTGGGGATAGATCTCAAATAGTAAGAACCCTTGCCTTGTTGGAATTTCAACAAAACCCTCTCAACCGCTTTTTTCTTTTACCAATTCTCCATTACTCCAATACTCCGAAACGCAAAACTCCAAGGCAGAGCCATCTGGCCCTGACCTCCCGCTGAACTTCAGCGGGAGGGGGACCAGATTTTTCATGTTAGGAAAAAGTATCAAGCCAGCCCCTTTTCTCCGATTTACTACTCCCTTCACAACAAAAGCTACCTTTCAAGCAGATAGCTTCACAATCGTAAACCAAAATAAATAACTTGGTTGACAATATCAAAAATGGATGTTATCGACACACTGCTATCCGCGGAGGTAGGATTTATTTCACCTATTTGGAAAACTCGCAGGCCATGTCAACAAAAAATCAGTTACTATCGTTTCTAAAAGAAAGTAAAGGGAATTGGATATCCGGTGAATCAATGAGCAGCAAAATGTCCGTTAGCCGGGCGGCCATCTGGAAACATATCCAGAAGCTGCGAGAAGATGGCTATGTTATAGAATCGTCTCCGAAAAAAGGATATATTCTCAAGAAGGCTCCCGATCTGCTGCTATCCAATGAAATCCGCGAAGGGCTCACTACAGAAATTTTTGGCAGGGGAGATATCGTTTACTTCAGTGAAACAGACTCCACCAATACAAGGGCAAAAGAGTTAGCGGATCAGGGTGCCCCTGAAGGAACAGTTGTTGTATCTGAAAAACAGACAGACGGAAGGGGAAGGAAAGGAAGAAACTGGTTTTCTCCATCCCGGGAAGGAATTTACGTTTCCCTTATCTTGAGACCGGGCATATCTCCAGACGAGGCGCCCAAAACAACCCTGTTGACCGCGGTTGCTGTGGCTGAAGCCCTCATTTCCCTGACGCTATTGAAGGTCAGTATTAAATGGCCAAATGATATCCTCACTAACGGGAAAAAGATAGCAGGCATTCTTACGGAAATCAGGGCCGAGATTGATGCAATAGATTATATTATAGTCGGTTTAGGGCTTAACGTTAACACACCGGATTTCCCTGATGATATCAGAGAAAACGCAACTTCGATTTTGATTGAAACGGGAAAGCACTTTCCAAGGGTCACGGTTATAAGGGAATACTTAAAGCAGTATGAGAGGTATTACAAAATATTTGGAAGAATCGGTTTTGAGCCCATTTTGACACGATGGAAAGAGCTTTCGAATATTATCGGACGGCAGATAACAGTTGAGGCGACAGGTACTAAGCATACCGGACAAGTCCAGGATATTGATAGAGACGGAGTTCTGATTCTCAAAGATAATGCAGGGAAATATCACAGGATATTTTCCGGAGATGTCATATTGATGTAGACATGGACATTGCCATTATTTTTATATATTTTTCGGGCCTGATTTATATTGGCAGCAGGTCCTTTAGGGTCATCAAAGGGATAGACAGTTTTTTTGTTGCAGATAGGAAAGCCCCCTTCCTGATTGTTGCCGGCTCCCTTTTTGCCACCATAATCGGGGGCTCTTCCACCGTTGGAATGGCCGGCCTGGGTTACAGGCAGGGTCTGGTAGGATCCTGGTGGCTTCTGGTAGGGGCTTTCGGGCTTTTTTTGCTGGGGCTTTTTCTGGCAAAAAAGGTTAGGGGGTATTCCCTTTACACTTTACCGGAAATTCTTGAGATTCAGTATGGAGTCGAGACGAAGCTCATTGCCTCATGCGTGATAGTGATTGCCTGGACGGGTATTATTGCAGGCCAGATTGTTGCAGCAGGAAAAATATTAGAGACCATTTTAAAAGCCCCCCCTTCCCTTTTAATGATCATAACTGCTGTTGTCTTTATCACATACACGCTGTTAGGAGGACAACATTCAGTTGTTAGAACAGATACAATCCAGAGCTTGATCATTATTATTGCAATTCTTGTCTCGATTCCCCTTTGTCTTGACAAAGTGGGAGGGGTTTTGTCAATGAGAGAAACCCTTGGTGCGGACTACTTTTCATTTCCAGTAAACTCACGTTTTACCTGGAAAACATTAGCTACATATCTCTTTTTGGTTGGGTCGAGCTATCTGGTTGGCCCTGATATATACTCAAGGATCTTTTGTGCTAAGGACGAAAAGACCGCCAGGAATGCCACCATGGCGGTAGCCCTGGCATCAGTACCATTTGCCTTTATTATTACTATGATTGGCATGTCGGCCAGGGTATTATTTCCACAGATTAGTCCGGAAGCTTCCTTTCCGACAATAATCAACCATATTTTCCCCGTTGGATTGAATGGACTCGTTATTGCCGCACTCCTTTCCGCAATGATGTCCTCAGCAGACACATGTCTATTAACAACCAGCACAATTCTGTCAATGGATGTAATAAAGCCCTTTTTGAGATCGGGCATATCAGAGAAAAAACTCCTTTTTCTTTCCAGATTCCTTATCGTGGTGATAGGTATCCTTTCTCTTGCAGTCGCGCTAAGGCTAAAAGGAGTCATCTCATCCCTCCTTCTTGGCTATACTGTTTATACATCCGGACTTGTTTTCCCAATTCTTCTCGGTTTTTGGAGGCACAAGCTTAAGCTAAACAGGGGGGGCGCGATCTCAGCCATGGTGGCTGGAGGGGGATTGGCATTGTCCGGGAAACTTATGGGGTTGAATGATTTTGGCCTCTACGGCTTTTTTCTGTCCGGCCTTATCCTGGTAGCCGTAAGCCGTTTTATATCCTTTGGTGCGCCTCACAGGCTGAAATAAGCTCTTACTTCCTTAATAGACACTTTTTTTGTCTTCTTTAGAAATCCAGACTTGGCCTTCATGATCCGTCCAAGAGACTGGTGAAGTCTATGTCCCGAGATTTCGCCCCGGATCACCTTCATTCTAAGAATCTCGATACCTTCAAGGACCCGGGTTTGGTCCTCACATATCAAAAGGAGATCAGACCCTGCCTCAAAGGATGCGACGGCCCCTTCGGCCACCCCCCACTTTTTTTTGATTGCACCCATTTCAAGATCGTCGGTTAGAATTAATCCCTTGAAGCCAATTGTTTCTCTGAGAAGTTCTGACAGGATCTTATTGGAAAGGGTAGCGGGAAGCGCCGGCTCAACAGACTGATATATTGCGTGCGATGTCATGATACCAGAAACACCTGCCGCTACAGCCCCTTTGAAAGGTGGGAGATTGATTTCTTCCATTTCCCTGCCATCCAATTCGATTGTTGGGAGATGATGATGGGGGTCCAGCGATGTCTTGCCCAAACCCGGGAAGTGCTTGGCCACGGCCATCACTCCATTTTCCTGAAGTACTTTAATGACTACCTGCCCAAGCATTGCAACTTTTTTCGGGTCGTCGCTGAAAGTTCGACCTGCCAGGTGCTTTTCAGGCTCACCCCACCTAACGTCCACTACCGGTGCCAGATCCATGTTGAGGCCTACTAAGGTCATTTCCCTCGCTGTAACTTCAGCAAACTCCCTGGCCCTGTCCATCGGCTTCGGGTCCGCTCCAATGGCCTCGTTGCCGGGGAAACAGGTAAAAGGCTCCCTTAGCCTGGCCACCGGGCCCCCTTCCTGATCAACGGCAAGAAAAAGTGGGATGCCGTGATATTTCATAGCCCGATCTTGTAGATCCTTACAAAGCCTGGCCAGTTGAACAGGATTTTCAATGTTCCTGCTAAACAGAATCACCCCGCCCAGACAATAATCCCGAATGAGAGCCTCTGTGTCCGCATCCAGTTCCTTACCAGGCATTCCGGCCATGAAAAGCCGACCTATCTTGTTGTTAAGTTCTGACAGCTCAAGTGTGGAGTGCACGGGATTTATCTCCTTTTATGTAAATGACCACGGTGATTACCTACAACCCATCAATATTCATTGACTTCTCGTTTGATCATGTATAATCAGTGGGCAATAATTGCAATTAAAAAAAACAATATCTCATGAAAGCTATGATTCTCGCAGCAGGCCTTGGAACAAGATTAAGGCCCCTCAGTTTAAACAAACCAAAGGCCCTTGTGCCGGTCGGCAACAGGCCAATTATTGACATAGTAATAAATAACCTGAAGGGAAACAATGCAAATGAAATCATTATTAACGCGCATCATCACCACCAGCAAATTGTAAAACATGTAGATGGTGGCAGGTCATACGGAATCAATATTCAAGTCCGGGTTGAGCCGGAAATCCTTGGGACGGGAGGCGGGATCAAAAACACAGAG
>JAUUWD010000138.1 GCA_030589225.1 Desulfobacteraceae bacterium
TGCGAAACAATATCAAAATTCGAATATCAAATCACCAAAACATTTCGAGAACTTAAACAATATTAACAGGGCATTGGCATGATTTGATTTTGGGGTTTATGTCATTCGTATTTGTTTCGGATTTCGTATTTCGAGCTTCGGATTTCCAGAAAATAAACAAATAAACTCTATTCTTTCAACGTGTTATCTCTTTAAATGACTTAGTCCTGCCCCGTTTCCCCTTGACCTTCCCTCACCCGTTCAATATATTTCAACTCACCACGGATTTATTTTATCGAACAGGATCAATTCTCATTCTGGCTCAGCTCTTTTCCCGATTGGCGGTGTACAACATTTCCGTGAATTTAAAATTTCTTTAGAGGGCCAACGGTCCTGCCTGCTGAGAGGTGCCATGTCCCGTCGTTGGGCCATTTTCACTATCACTTCATTGGGCTTTTTTCTGTCCCAATTTTATCGTGCCTCCAATGCGGTTATTACCCCACAACTCACCAAAGATCTGTCTCTAAATACTGAAGGGTTAGGTTTGATCTCTGCGTCCTTTTTCTATGCCTTTGCACTGACCCAGATACCTATTAGCATGCTTCTGGATAGAGTGGGTCCGAGACGCATGATGACTGCCCTTTCCCTTTTGGGTACCATTGGCGCCCTTATATTTGCCTGGGCGGATTCCCTTGCTATCGGATTGGTGGGGCGTGTCTTCCTTGGGGTGGGGATGGCCTGCCACCTTATGGGGACCTTGAAACTTGTAACCGTATGGTTTGGACCGCTCAGTTTCGCTACCCTTTCCGGGATTGTCTTTTCCATTGGGACTGTGGGGAACATGGCAGCCACGATCCCCCTGGTTTTGTTAGTTCAGCAGATGGGCTGGCGGCTGACTTTTGTCCTTATCGGGGGTATCAATCTTATTATTACTCTTATTCTTTACATGATTGTGCGCGACAGGCCTGAACAAAAGCAAGAGTTTCCTGTTCCCTCCACATCTGAGGCTGCCCACTCTTTGCACCGGAAATTCTCTGGCCTGGGTCTTCTCTTAAGAAAGGGAGATTACTGGATAATCTCGCTGGGAACATTTGTGCGTTACGGTATATTTGCCGCGTTTCAGACTCTCTGGGCCGGGCCTTATCTTATGGAGGTCATGGGTCTTTCTGCCGTGAATACAGGGAATCTCATCTTTCTAATGAATCTTGGCCTTATTCTGGGAGGCCCCGCCTGGGGTGCACTTTCGGACAGGATTTTCATGACACGTAAATGGATCGTTTTTTGTGGTCTGGGGGCCCTTTCCTTTGTCACGCTTATCATAGCAATGCTTTCACCGGGAACAGGTCTTCTGGCTCTGGGCGTCCTTTTCTTCGGCTTCGGCCTGTTCGGATCGGCAGGGTCATTGATGTATGCCCATATCAAGGACCTCATGCCCATAGAAATGGCAGGGACAGCTATGACGGGCATAAATTTCTTCACCATGGTTGGTCCGGCCGTATTTCTACAGGGAATAGGGAGTTTCATGCAGCATTTCTATCCGCATGCTTCACGTGGATCTGATGCCTTTACCGCGGCACTGATTCTGTGCGCGGCCTGTCTGGGCGGGACGTCTCTCCTCTACCTGTTTACGCGTGACAATCTGAAGGAGGGTCGATAAAAAATATACCTTCGAATAATCCAATTTTTTTATGCTCGATTTCCCTTTTCATTGCCAGCACATAATCGGGTTTGACTTCGTCTTTCCAGCGGGGATAACCGCCTCGCCAGACATATTTGATCAATTCATGAAATGAAGGCCTGCTGAACCTGTAGGCACCAATTTCAACCGATTGTGCCTCTTTATCCGTAATAAAGTGAATTTCAATATATTCCGCATACTTTGCAATCATGTCCTCCACAAGGGCACGGGTTTTGACGCCTTCGGGCTTTTGCTTAAAATCTTCGGGTCTTTCAGGGAACGGGAATCGGTGGTATATCTCGCCGATGAAGCCTTGGTAATGGATCCCATGAATGGCGCCCATGAGGTCTCCGATATCTTCCGGATTGTCAATATGATAGATCTGCCAGGAGGTCTTAATAGATCCCTCCTCATCACTTTCCGCGATACTGGAAATATGTTCGCAGAAGTCAGTGGAGAAAAAGAAATAGCGATCAAGAAGCAGCATGTCCGAATCTATGTTAAAAAAACCAAAAGCTATAGATCCGTGGCTGAGGGAATCAAAGGCTAACGGCATAATATTTCTCCTTCGCTATAATGAGAATTGTTCGATTCTTCCGGGCCCGTTTTACAGGCTAATCCTGATATTTTATGTTGACCAGGCTAAAATAATGATTACTTTAATATCTTAAGATTTTATAGAGTATCGATGCGAATGCTCCATACCCTGTTTGACAAAATCCCGTTTAAGTTAAGGAGTAAATACATGATTGCAGAATATAGCCCAACAGAACAATTCACCGGAGCCTCCAAATATATCCTGGATGAGGAACTCGCCCAAATAGTGAATATCACCATGGCCCTTGAAATGCCCCTGCTTCTAAAAGGAGAGCCAGGAACCGGCAAAACCATGCTCGCACATGCAATATCAGAAGCCCTCAATATGAAGTTGATCGTGCTAAACGTGAAATCGAGCATGAAGCTTGTGGAGGCCCTGTACCAGTATGATACCTTAACCAGGCTCAATGACAGCCGGTTTGGTGATTCAAAAAGGGATGTGAGTAATATCGAAGAGTATATCAAAATGGGCAAAATAGGCCAGTCCTTTGTGTCTGACGAACGGGTTATTCTGCTGATTGACGAAATCGACAAGGCAGACTCGGATTTTCAGGACGATATGCTGGACGTTCTGGATCAGATGGAATTCGATATCATTGAGATCGACAAAACCATGAGTGCGAATTGCAGGCCCGTCATTATTATCACATCCAATGCAAAAAAAGACCTCTCGGACCCTTTTCTGGGACGCTGTAATTTCCATCATATTGCCTTTCCTGAACCTGATATGATGAGAAAGATTGTCCAGGTGCATTTTCCTGACATTAGCAGGGATTTGATGGACCATGCAATCAGGGCATTCTATCGGATGAGGGAATTCAGGGGTATTGAGAAAAAACCAGCAACCAGGGAGTTGATTAACTGGATCAGGGCATTGAAGGCAGATCCTGATTTCAAAGTAAAGCACTTAGTTAAAGGAAATATCCCTTACCTGGGCGTACTGTTTAAGAAGAGCCCGGATTATGCTATTGCTGGCAATTCCATTTCACGGATGAGACTGTAAAGGGCATAGAGCAAAAGGGCATAGGGCATAGGGCGTAAAGAATGGTCGCCATGCGCTATGCGGAGCGACAAGACCATGTTTACCAATTTTTTCTATCTCTTAAAACAGGTAGGCATCCCGGTTTCGCCTACTTCATTCTTGCGACTTCAAAAGGCCCTTGGTATGGGCCTTATCACGTCCATTGATGATTTTTACACGGCCTCCCGCTCTATTCTGGTTAAGAGCGAAAGATACTTCGATCTCTATGACCAGGTGTTCGCACACCATTTTGAAGGGGCTGAACTCAAAGAACCCGACGAATTCGAGCTGTCCGAAGTGGCTCAGGCCATGCTTGAGGAGTGGCTGAAGGATCCCAGGGGCCTCGCAGATGCCCTGGGCATTGATGAAGACTCTCTGAATAAATTGAATCCGGAGGAGTTGCTGCAGTACTTCCTGGATCGGTTAAAGGAACAAAAAGGCGAACACCACGGCGGAGGCAAATGGATCGGCACGGGAGGGACATCCCCTGTGGGGCATTCAGGCTACCATCCAGGCGGAATGAGGGTAGGGGGTGTCTCAAGAAACAAATCTGCCGTGAAAGTGGCTATGGACAGGAGGTATCGCGATTATTCCCAGGAAGGTCCGCTCACACAGGCCCAAATTGGAGAGGCCCTGAAAAGGTTGAGAAACATGGTGCCTGTGGGCGCCAAAGACCAGATTAATATCGATAAAACCATTTACCAGACTATGAAGAATGCCGGGGAGATCGAGATTGTCTTTGATCGCAGCCTTAAAGATCGCCTCAAGATTATTTTGGCCATAGACAATGGCGGATGGTCTATGGAACCTTACGTGGAGATGGTGCAAACACTTTTTAACTATAGCCGTTCTCAGTTCAAAGAGGTAAAAACCCTTTTCTTTCACAATACCATTTATGACAATCTCTGGGAGGACCCCCCCAGGTTTAGAAAGCCTTTCAAGGTGGATGATTTGATCCGACTTGACCCGGAAACCCGGTTTATCATCGTGGGCGATGCCAGCATGGCCCCCTATGAACTGATGGCCACGGATGGATCCATCCACATCGAGGAAAGGTCTATGAAGTCCAGTTATGAGCGGCTCCGGTTTATTGCCGAAACCTTTCCTCACTCTGTGTGGTTAAATCCCAAGTTACCTGCGGAATGGCCTTACACCCGCAGCATCAGTATGATCCGTGAAATATTTCCCATGTTTGAACTCACCATCGACGGGCTTGAAAGGACAGTGTCCCATCTGATGCAGAATAATTAACTAAAGACGCCCTCCGGCTACTGCCAGGTCCTCCAGCCCCTGGACATCCACAATTTTGATTCGAGGGCCATCGGACTCAATCAGCCCTGTTTTATGCATTCTACCCAGAATACGCGAGAGAGTCTCAGGAATAGTCCCCAAAAGGCTGGCCAATTGACCCTTGGAAATATCAAGCTCCAGATCTTGAGACCCTTTATTTAATTCATTCAAGTATAGAAGGTATGCGGCTAAACGTCCCGGCACTTCTTTTAGAGAAAGATTTTCAATTAGCTGGGTAAACCTTATGAGTCGTCTCGATAGGACAGCCAGCATGTTCATGGCAATGTCAGGGTTTTTTTTGATCAGGCCAATAAAGGCATCCCTTGGGAAAAAAAAGATCCGGCTCTCCTCCATAGACTCTGCGTTGGCCGGGAATTTAAGACCTGCAAAAACTGGAACCTCTCCAAAGGGCTCCCCCGGGCCGAAAATGTGAAGGATCTGTTCCTTGCCTCCCAATGAGGCTTTAAATATTTTCACCCTGCCCGATATGACCACATAAAAGCCGTTTCCATCATCCCCATCCGCAAATATGTTTTGTCTTTTCTTGAACATCTGAACCACTACGATCATGGCCAGATCTTCAAGCAGTGGCCTTGGGAGACCCTTAAAGAGGGGAATGGATCCAATATGATATATGATTTCCATGATTATCTCGCTTTCAGGGGAAAGAGGTTGGGTAGAAATAATTTGACAATTCGAATGAATCCGTGAATAACCATACACAAAAATGTCGCACAGGGCAATAGCAGCGTTTCAAAATCATAACAGAATAGAACAACACATAACCGTCAGCAATTCTAATTGTGGCTTTCATCTGGCAGGACCGCGGGGTCTCTTTTTAAAGGCCGCAAAAACCTGCTTCATT
>JAUUWD010000140.1 GCA_030589225.1 Desulfobacteraceae bacterium
AGGGATACGGGAGGTCCTCGGTACCCGGTCTCCTTCATATCTTTTTTTGACTCACGCCCACTGGGACCACATCGGTTCGGCTGCATACTTCAAGGCTGTCTGGCCGCAGTTACAGATTGTTGGTTCTCAAAGAGCACGCGACATTGTGACCCAATCGAAGGTTTTTCGGCGGATCAGAGCCCTTAATCAGGATGCGATAGGGGCCCTAAGGAGCTGGGCTGTGCCCCAGGTCTATGAGGGAAAGTTCGAGGCCCCCGCCTTTGACCAGGTGATGAATCCCGGTCAGACTATTGAACTGGGACCCGGTCTTAGCGTTAGCGCCATACCAACTCCTGGCCACACCTGGGACTTTCTCAGCTATTGGGTGCCTGAAAAGAAAATTCTTGTAGCCTCGGAGGCAGCAGGCTGCGACGATGTCTCTGAATTCCTCGTGGATTACGATGCCTACAGGACTTCCCTGGAGACCATATCCCAACTGGATGTGGAGGTCCTCTGTACGGGACACCACATGGTATTAACCGGTGCCGACGCCAGGAAACATTTGCTGAATAGCCTTGATCAGGCAGCCGATTATGTGGCAATGGTGGAACGTTTCTTGCTTGAAGAAGATAGAGACGTGGACCGGGTGGCCCAACGGGTCAAGGTCCAGGAGTGGGACCCAAAACCCCTGCCCAAGCAGCCGGAGAATGCTTACGTAATCAACACCAAAGCACGCGTTCAGACGCTTTTAAAGCGAATGGAGAAGAGAAGAAAAAAAATGGTTTCTGAGGAAAAGAGCTGCAGTACAACAATCCAGGAACGGATGGGCGAAGAAGAGTTGGTTAAGGAAAGGACAGATGAAGAGGGAAATAAATGGACCAAGGTCTATTTTGGTGGTGGAGAACATTTTCGAAACTGGCTGGATCAATGCAAAGAACTGGGTGAGGTCATGGTGGAAGAGGTTGATTCAACAGGATACAAGTGCTTTGAGATGGCCGGTGAAAAATTATACAGAATCTGGATGAAGGTGGATGATACAAAGGAGGAGGATCTTTTTTAATTTACTATGTTTGAGAGAGGCTTAATAACTTTGAGAGGAATTATCCGTGCGATTTGTTAAGGATTTTATTTTTGGGATCTTTTTGTTGTTAGCGGCCGGAGGTATGTGCCTGGCAGAAGATCCAACTCAGGACATAAAGCTGAGTGTCAAAGAGTTCACGCTAAAAAATGGCATGTTGTTTTTGATCGTGGAGCGTCCGACCACGCCTCAGGTTGCCTGCCGGGTTGCAATCCGCGCGGGATCCGCGCTTGAGCAGACCGGTAAAAGCGGAATTGCTCATCTGCTTGAACACATGATGTTTAAGGGAACGAAAAATTTTGGCACCCTGGATGTCAAAAAGGACCAGGAGCTGCAGGAAAAAATCGAGGCAGCCTACCAGGTTATCCTGGCGGAGGAGCGCAAGCGAAAGCCTGATAGGATGTTCATTAAGACTAAACTCGCTGAAATGGACAGCCTCCGGCGCGAGGTGCAAAAGATCTACGTTCCTCAGGCCTTTTCGTCCCAACTTGGAAGGAACGGCGCCGTGGGCGTGAACGCCTTTACAAGTAAAGACCAGACTCAGTACATGGCATCAGTTCCGTCTGACATGCTCGAACAATGGTTTTCAATAGTGAGTGAACAGTTGTTAGAGCCCTCCTGGCGGGAGTTTTATGTGGAAAAAGAAGTAGTTCAGAGGGAGTGGGCCTTTCGGTATATCAATAATCCCCAGGGCGCTGCGTGGCTCGATCTAAATACCACTGCCTACATTGCCCATCCGTACAGAAATCCAACCATTGGCTGGAAGGCCGATATGGAAAAGTATAACACCACGGATGCCATGGGATTTCACGCAAAATACTACAACCCAACGAACGCTGTTTGTGTGCTGGTGGGTGACGTAACAGTCGAAGAAGCCCGGAGGCTGGCTAAGATCTATTTCTCGAGATATCCAGCGGGAAAACGCGCGCCCGAACAGGTGACAAAAGAACCACTCCAGCAAGGCCCGCGTGAGAGTGTCCGTTTTTTGAAGGGGGCTCGAACGCCCCTTGTCAGAATCGGATTCCACACCGAGCGTATGGGAATGGAAGATTTTTACGCCCTTGACGCCATGACTATGATTTTGAGCCACGGCCGCAGTGCTCGCATGACCCAAAACATTGTCAATAAAGGCCGGGCTATCCAGGCATGGGCCTATAACCCCGACAACCGTTATGCCGGCATGGTTATCCTGGGCGGCTCGCCCAATGAGCCGGATGAACTTAAAGACAAAAACCTTACTGTGGAGGAAAAACGCCATGCCTACATCAAGGCATGTGAAGGGCTGGAAGAAATTCTACTCGCTGAAGTGGAAAAAATGAAAACAGAATTGGTCTCAAGACGTGAGCTCGAACGGATCAAAAAACTCAATCAGCGCGATTTTCTGGACAGGATGCGGAGCAACGAGTCGCTGGCAGCTACCATGGCAACCTTGGAAGTCCAGGTTGGCTGGCGCTACCTGACTACCTACCTTGAAAAGATTGGAGAGGTCACGCCGGAGGAAATCAGACGGGTGACTAAAAAATACATCCGTACGGAGAATAGAACCAGTGTGTATGTTATTCCAGGCGGCAAACCTGATGTCCCGCCGGAGCATTATACAGAGGTCCGGTCAATAACCGGTTCGGCCGCAGCAAAGGTGATTAAGACAGACACGTCCACGAACAACTCAATCTTCCCCACGCCTGAAGGCTGGAAACATCCGCTGTCCTTCGAGCGGAGGCCGGACAAAATTGAATACCCGGAGGCGGAGACTGTAAAGGTCGAAGGTGCAACGGTGTTTTATGTGCCAGACAGGGAACTTCCCCTTGTCGATCTAACACTCCTGGTTAAGGCCGGAGCAGTTGATATTGATGATGACAAAATTGGTTTGCCAGGTTTGATCAATGGATCACTCATTCCCGGCGGCACCGAAAAATACTCACCATCTGAATTGGCCATGGTCCTGGACGAGAACGCTATCAGGCTCTCGGTCTCAGTCCGCGAGGAGGACACTGTAATAAGGCTCTCGGTTATGAAAGATGACTGGGACAAAGGGTTGGCCCTGCTGGAAGAGGTTCTCACACGGCCCATGTTTGATCCCAGTGTGTTCCATGTGGTCAAGCAGCAGGCATTGGTCGAGCTTAAAAGGCAGGGCGGGAAAGCACAGGCAGTCGTCATGCGTGAAGGGATGATCTGGCATTTCAAGGGACACCCCTATGGTCGCGATCCGCTCCAGGGCCTGGAAACGATCCCTGCCATTACGCGGGAGGACCTGAAAGAATTCTTGAAGAAATATCTCGTGCCTTCAAACATTGTGGCGGCCGTTGCAGGAGACATTGAAAAGACCGATGTGGTGAAAGGCCTGGGGAGACTTTTTCAGGCTCTGCCCAGGTCCAGGGTGCCAGCGCGGAAACTCGACGATCCGGCGCAAACTCCATCCGTATTGGCCCTTATCCACAAACCAGGCCAGGTTCAATCCCAGGTGGCATTGCTCCTTCCCAGCCTGAAGCGCACCCATCCGGAATACTGGAAGATGAGTCTCCTTATGAACATATTCGGCGGCAATAATTCCCTGATGTACACCAGGCTTCGATCTGATCTGGGACTCATTTATTCGGCCTGGTTTTACCAGACCTATAAGTGGCAGGCAGGATTGCTGGTGGGATACATCGGCTGTAAGGGAGACAGCACAAGTCAGGCGATACAGGAAACAGTGAAGATTATGACTGGGTTGAGAAAAAATGTCCCAAAGGATGAACTCGAACAAAAGAGGTTGGATTCACTAAACAGTTTTGTATTCAACGTGGATACTCCCTCGGAACTTGTGGAAGTGTATGGCAGGTATTACATGCGTAAGGAGCCTCTTGACACGCTGGAGAAAATTCAGGATGCTTTTATCAGAGCATCGAGAGAGGAACTTGAGATTCTGGCCGGGAGACTCCTTGATCCGAAAGGTCTTCAAGTGTTCGTAGTGGGCGATAAGGCCACGAGAGTCAAGAGGGAGGATGGAACTGAGGTTACGCTCGAGGATGATATGAAGACCCTGGCGAAGACTCTTGGCCTGCCTTATAAGGAAATTAAATTACGGTGAGCGAAGCCTAATAACTCAATGTCATAAACTTAATGTACGCTCCTTTAAAGACCTCCTTTTTAAAGGGGGATTTAGGGGTTTTTCAAGCGGTTTACTAAATCCCCCCCCTTCAAAAGGGGGGGTGCTTGAAGCCCCTTTTTAAAAGTGGGGAGTGTTTGGTCCTAAGTCAATGACATTGCGAAATAAATAGTAAAAATGCATATTCCCATCCCTCAGTTTGACTCAAATTATCTCATTTATGCAGGTGCGGTCGGCATTTTTTTGGGACTCGTTTCTTTTTTGTTCTTTCTTTTTCGCCGCATTCGTTGGATAATTGGGGCTCTTTCTAAAAAACATGCTGTTTCGCTCAGATTATTGGCAAGCTTGCGCAATTTGCTGTTGATTACCGTTTGGATATCTGTTTTTGGAATGGTTCTATTTTTAGGTTTTTTTCTTCGCGCATATCATGTATTTAATGCTGAGGAGCCTGTGGCTGAGGTCTTTACCCAATCATTAGACGGGGCTCCGAACAGTAAGATGAGCCTGGTAAGTTTTTTCTGCGCCCACTCTCATAAAACGCGATATCTATTCGTGAAGGGTGATCAGTGGATGATCGAAGGAGATATCTTGAAATGGAACAGCTGGCTTAACTTTTTTGGGCTTCACACCCGCTATAGGTTAACACGTCTTCGAGGTCGCTATGTGAGTACTGAAGCAGAGGTCAATCAACCACACACCGTCTATTCACTTGTGGAACATGAAGACGATCTACTTTGGCGGTATCTTTATAAATATGGGCCTCAATTACCGCTTGTCAGCACTGTTTATGGGAATGCCGCGTTTCAGACCTCAGGAAAGGACAAGCGATATTTGATTTATGTGGGAACATCCGGGTTTATTGTAAGAGAAAAGCAGGAACAACAAAGTTAAGGAAAGGAGCAGTACCATGTTGATGAGAAAAAATATTAAAATCATAATAGTAATCTTTATTGCTGCGTGTTTCATGGGGGGCTGTGCGGGGAGCGAGTTGAAGGTGGAGCCAATTTCAACGTCGGAAAATCCCACAGAGCAGGTAAAACGTTTGGATAAAGAGATTAGCAATGCGAGAAGCAATCAACTTGATGTCCTGGCACCTACCTGGTTTGGCAGGGCCGAGGCATCCCTTAATGACGCCAGGGAAGGATTAGAGGTCGGAGACGAACTTTCTCTAATAATGCAGAAAGTAGCCGACGGCCGTGCCCAACTCCGGCGAGCTGAAGAGGCAAGCCAACTCGCTAAAACCGTACTGAAAGATCCGATTAAAGC
>JAUUWD010000132.1 GCA_030589225.1 Desulfobacteraceae bacterium
ACAGACCGATAACTGGACATAGTCAGCATTTCCTGCCCGGCACCATGACAAAGCCTCCCCAGCCGTAGTCGGCCTTGATGGCTCAAAAAACAGGGCTTATCCTCACATCCCCAAAAGAGAATCTGCGGGAATAACGTCCATTGATAAATCAGTTGGCTAATTGATTCACTAATTGCGTCAAGAATAATGGCACGTCACTATTGTGCTCTCTTTTTCTTTAGATCAAGGACCAGCGGGATAATCACAACTAATACAATCGCAATCACAAGTCCCAGAGAAATCGGGCGGGTAACAAAAATGGCAGGATCACCGCTTGACATACTCAAAGATTCCCGCATTCTTTCTTCTATGATTGGTCCAAGGACAAAACCCAGGACCCACGGGACAAGCGGCCAATCAAGACGGAGCATGATGTACCCCAACACGCCCATAGCAATCGCTACTCCCATTTCGAATACTTGTAAATTCATTGAATAGATCCCAAGGAGCGATATGACCATCACGCTTATGGCGAGCAGGGAACTTGGTAACTTTACTATTGTCGCGAAAGGTCTTAAAAAAAGGGCAAGTAGTACAAAGGCTATAATATTGATTAAAAGCATGCTGAAGTAAATTGTGTAGATCAGCACCGGTTCCTTTACCAGTAATAACGGGCCAGGATAGATCCCATTTGCCGTAAAAATCCCTAACAGGAGAGCGGCTATTGCCTCGCCTGGAATCCCCAATGTGAGCAGTGGTATCATAGCCCCAGCAGGTACGGCATTATTCCCAGCTTCAGACGCAAGACACCCTTCGGGTGTGCCTTTACCAAATTCCTCAGGATGTTTTGAGGATCTCTGCGCCTCTATGTAGGAGAAAAATGAGGCCGTGATGGAACCTGTTCCCGGAATCAGACCAACCAACGTGCCGATAAGGCCTGATTTTAACAGAGTCACTTTATACCTAAAGGCCACCAGGATCTTGCTAAAATCGAGAGACCTCCTTGTGAGGGACAATGTATCGCTCTCAAGTATCTTTCTTTCCAGAAGAAGTAAGGACTGACCGATACCAAAAAATCCAAGACACATTGGGGCCACGTTCAGACCGTTCTGCATCTGAACAGTCCCAAAATCGAATCTGGGCACCAGGGTCCCCGGGTCAATGCCCACAGTGCTGAACCAGAGACCGAGGGCTGTCAGGAGAAGGCCTTGAGCAAGCTTAGCTCGGTTGACCATGATGACGACCACCAGACCGAAAACGGCAATCATAAAATATTCCGGGGAGCTAAAGCTTGCAGCCACACGGGATAGGGCTGGGGCCAAGAGCATAAGCATAATAACGCTAATAATCCCACCAGAAAACGAACCTACAATGGCCGCTGAAAGGCCCAATTGGGCCTCCCCTCTCTGGGTCAATGGATAACCATCGAGAGAGGTAATCATCGATGAGGGAACTCCGGGCGTTCGCATTAAGACTGCTGGTATACCTCCTCCGAAGTACCCGCCACAGAAGACCCCGAGAAGCATGGATAAGGCAATGTCGGGGGGTAGAGAATAGGTGAACGGGAGGAGAATCACCATTCCAACCATGGGACCGATCCCAGGGATGACGCCCACAATGATCCCCATAACACCACCAAAAGTCAACGCAGCTATGTTTTCAGGGGCAACTGTATTGATCAGACCCTGGTAGACCGCTTCCCACACTTCGTTATTCTCCAAAAAGGAATATCAATGGTTCCGGAAACCAGATGTTCAGCAAATGTTTGAATATAAGTACAATCACCGCGGTATATATGACAGGTACCAGGAGGTTAATCCTTATATTCCTATAGCCCAGTACATAATATGAGATTATAAGAAACAGGAAGACGGATGCCTCCACACCGATCCAGATGATGCCAATAGGGAAAAAAAAGACTAACATCAACAGGATGATCGCGGGTCGGTACGGCCACCCCTTGTTGTCCACATTCCAACTGGCGTCTGGTGGGGGTTTCGCCAACCGATAGAATGCGGGAAGTGATGACAGGGCCATCACGGAGAGCACGATCAAGGGAAAAATGGTAGGCCCTTTGTAAAAAGGATAAGGAACGGCTGTTGTATCGATGTGCATTTTGAAGGTAGCTAACAGGAAGGCCGCAAATCCCCCAAGGATTGCACAGAAAAGGTCATGAGCACGACTTTTGGGATCGGGCGTACCATTTCTCTTTTCAGTGGACATAGAAGCGCTCCATTGATCAACAGGCCTCGGGGGGAAGGAATTTCTTTCTGAATCCTTCCCCCGTATGTTATTTTGGACTACATGGGCACCAGTGACACATAAAGAGAGATCTCTATTGTTTTTTGATGAGATTGAGTTGCTTCATGACTTTAGTAAAATAAGCGCGCTCGTCTGCTATTTTTTTCTTGGCTTCTTCCCCTCTCATCTTGATGGGAATAGCGCCTGTATTCTTTATTAGCTTGGCGATCTTGGGATCTTCCATTACCTTGAACCATACGTCCTCAAATTTCTTGCGGATCTCCGCTTGTGTCCCTTTAGGCATAAAGAGGCCAAACCATACAGAATAGTCTTTGCCAAACCCCTGTTCTGAAACAGTCGGGACCTCCGGGAAAACGTCATAGCGAACCGGATTCATGATAGCAAGAACCTTCACCTGTTTTGTCTTGACATAATCCGCAACGTACTTGATGCTTACGGTGATGACGTCCATATCCCCAGAAGTCAAAAGCAAAGCATTGAGATCACCGAAAGCGGTTTCCTTCCACTGGAATCCCCCTTTGTCAGCAACGTTCATTGCAATGAGGGTGGGCACGGCTCCCAGTCCCCAATGGCCCAATTTAAGTTCATGGGTTTTTGCGTATTCAGAGAGCTCCTTAAGGTTGTTGTATGGTGCATCACCCCTGGCTGCCAGTAGAAATGAGGATGCCCATACGAGCCCTATGGGTTCAAAATCATCGATTTTGTATGGGGTCACACCCCTGATCGGCTGGGTCAGCATGGGGCCGATGGAAGAAAGAGCAACGGTATAACCGTCAGGTTTGCTCTGGGCAACAAAATTAGTGCCAAGAATACCTCGGCCTCCTGCTTTATTGATGACCTTAACAGGCACCCCAAGTTCCTTTGACAGCAAAGGAACCATTCCATTTGAAATGATTGTGGATGCGTCATTGCCTGGTGGCCAGGGAATGGTAATGATGATGGGTTTGGTTGGCCATTTTGCCACGACTGGTGTTGCAGTCAGGCACAGGCCAACAAGCATAAATGCTGCAATAGTGATACAAGCTAACTTTTTCATAACAGATCCTCCTTTTTCTTTTGTTGATGTTAAAGGTTCAATAAAAAACAAGCCCTAAAATCGAAAAACTCAGTAAATTTAAAAGGTTAATAAAAAGTGGGTTTACAGAAGCCTCTAATCATCCTCAGTCGGAATGACACATAACTGGACGCCTTGACCATACTCATCTCCACCTTCAAACACCGATACGTTGCACGGCTCTTTCTCCTTGTTCCCTGGAACCCTGAACTGGCTGCTGTCAAGGCGGCGAACAGATTTTTCCTCAGGCCTTTCCAGTTGAGGTATCCATTCGTAGGGAACCCGGTAGGCGCGATAGACTAAATTTGAACTCATATTGTTCTCGAAGTACGGGCTGATATATTCCCATGTTATTTCATGTTCAGGAGTGACCTCGAAAATACGACCGTTTGCACCTTCCGTTATCATGGTATTGCCATTGGGCAGGCGCTGGGCCGAACTGATGTAGCCGCTGTAAAACTTGTAATTGTCCGCCAGTTCCTCAAAACCGGCCTCAATGGGTGTATATTTCCAAACCACCTCAAGTGTCACCGGGTCAAATTCCAATACCCTGGAGAAATCCCTCAATGCGTTATTAAACCCGGTGATAGAACCCGGATTCGGAGCACCGTATCCAGCCCATCCCCCATTATCAAAAACCAGGATATTCCCCTCGCCTGGAAGCCCTTTCGGTATCATGTGGGCATGATGCTGACCGATGATCTGTCCCAGTTTCCTTAATGCGCGAGTAACAGTAAATTCAGGCCCTACCTGCCAAACGATCTTGCCGGTATTCTTGTCCGTGATTGCAGTTATATTGGTTTGACGTCCGCACCAGATGATGTTATCCGGGTGAAAGCGCCCATCCCCTATATCATACCACTTATTGGGCCCGAGCGCTGACATGGAATTCATATGCATCCAGTCTCCCATTCCTTCGCCGATCTCCTTGTGCATATTCGGGTGACGGGCCAAGGTATTTTTGGCTTCCTCACTGAACCCCATTTCACTGAAATGATCACTGCATACCCATTCCCAGATGACCTCTCCATTCCAGGTCACCTCAATGATAGTATCATCGAGCAAGGGTTTATCACTAATTTTGGGGTTGGTCAGGTTCTTGTGGGAAAGGATAAGCGTATTTCCTTTATCAACAAAGGGCTCCATGCCAGGAGCATAGTATCCGACCGGGTTGCCTTCTCTCTGGAAATCATGATGCTGTCGGGCCATCCATGTTCGTTCCTGTCCAGGATCTTCTATGAGTTCGTATTTATTGAATTTCCATACTATGTTGCCATCCCAATCCACCTGAATCAGATCTTTATGATCCTGATATCCAAATTTGGCATCCCTTCTGCCGGAATTCCCCATAAAAAATCCTCCCGGAAGAACCTTGTTGGGCATTCCATGAAAATTCTTGAACTGCTTGACCACGCTGCCGTTCATGTCGATCAGGGTTGCACCAACTCTGTAAGCCTGGAATATGGTATATCCATTCCAGCATTGTTCAGGTTCGTAGAATGTTGTACCGCTCGGATAAACGCTTGGAAATCCCATTATTACCTCCTCCTTAGTAGTGCAGGCATTGGTCTTTGGCCTTTAAGGTGTTAAGTCAGTAAACTTTGTTGCTATCCCTAATAGGCAGGCAGTAATTATGAGCCGCAATTCTAATCATGCCCATAGCACGCCGTAGCTTGGGTTAAGTCCGACACTCAGAATGACTGAGTTTCGGACACAAATCAAGCATTTTGGTCAATGTCTGCCGCATTTTATTTGATTTTATTTTTCAATTCAACATATTATTCAAATGATTTTTGTCAAAAATCAAACTGCTGAGGTTTAAACAATCGGACTTGACCGGCATCCACTTCTGCCATAATATATGTGACCAGCTAATCATGCTGACCAGAATGAAAACATGCTGAAACAGTTTATCGTCTTACCGCATAGCCCCTTTTTGTCGTTTACAAGACCAAAAATAATATCTATGGAAAAGGAAAAAATCGTTAAATATATAAAAGATTCAATCATTAGGGGCAAACTGGAGCCTGGACAGAGAGTTGTCGAAGCAAAATTATGCCGGGACCTTGATGTTGGCCGAGGTAAAATACGCGAATCGCTAAGACAACTTGAACAAGAAGGTTTTATTGACATCATTCCTCACTCAGGTGCTGTTATAAAAGAGGTATCCCAAAAGGATATATCTCAAATCTATGATATTATGAGCGTTCTCGAGGGTTTGTCCATA
>JAUUWD010000223.1 GCA_030589225.1 Desulfobacteraceae bacterium
TCCTCAGTTGCCCCATGCCTCAAAAGAGCATCCATGGCCCCTTCCACCAGCCTTGAGCTAATGAAATCGTTAAAACGACTCACAATGATTCCAAACCTAAATCCTTCCGCCGATAACTGACCTTCTAACACTCTGGGCATATAATATCCCCCTGTAGTTGAATTTATCTGAATTTCTACAATGAATTTTGCTCCGCTTCGCTCCGTCCCGCCATGGCGGGATTGGAATACTGGAACGATGGAATAATGTGAAATACCGCATAGGGCAAAGCAAATTCAATATCTCTTACCTTGTGCCCTGAGCCTTGCGCCTTAAGCCGTAAGTTCTCAACAAATCAGGGCTATATCAAAAAAATCCCCCCGTCCGCCTCACTCCGCTTGGCTGGAGGGCGGGCCTCAATCCCCCTTTGCAAAAGGGGGAAGGTTCGGAATGCCCAGACTTATTGAGATGTTACGTTTCCGGGACGTTCACTACTTATCAAGAACGTTCATAAGATGCCCAAGCTTTTGACACTTGGTTAACAAATATTTTCTGTTTTCCGGCCTTGGCTCAATTTCAATCGGGACACGACCGGTGACCTGTAGATTATACCCTTCCAGGCCGATAATTTTTCTGGGATTATTGGTAATCAGCTTCATCTTGCGCACACCAAGGGCCACAAGAATCTGGGCACCCACTCCGTAGTCCCGCAAATCAGGATCGAAACCTAACTGCTCATTGGCCTCCACCGTATCAAGACCTTCGTCCTGGAGTTTATAAGCCTTTAACTTGTTTACGAGTCCAATACCCCTGCCTTCCTGTTGGAGATACAATATGACACCCAGGCCTTCCTCCTGAACCATTTCCATGGCTTTTTTTAGCTGTTCTCCACAATCACAGCGATATGAACCGAATACATCCCCTGTGAGGCATTCGGAATGCACCCTCACCATAACTTCTCTGTCAGGATCGACATTCCCTTTCACCAGGGCCAAGTGTTCATAATCATCAATGTCGTTTGAAAAAGCAATAGCCTTGAATTCGCCATAAGGCGTAGGCAGGATCGTCTCTGCTGCACTGTGCACGAAGGATTCCGTCCGCATCCGATAGGCAATGATATCGGCCACCGCTGCAATCTTCAGGTCGTGTTTTTTAGAAAATTTTTCAATATCAGGCATGCGCGCCATGGTGCCATCTTCATTCATAATCTCGCAGATCACAGCAGCCTCACTCAGACCTGCCAGACGGGCCAGATCGACTGAGCCCTCTGTCTGACCGGTCCTGAACAAAACACCTCCCCTACGGGCCCTCAGTGGGAATACATGCCCGGGCTGGATAAGGTCTTCGGGCCTGGCATCCTCTGCCACGGCAGTCAGGATGGTGTGGGCCCTGTCAGCAGCAGAAATGCCTGTTGTAACTCCCTGCCGCGCCTCGATGGAAACCGTAAAAGCGGTTTTATATGGTGAACGGTTGTCATAGACCATTAAAGGGAGCTTTAGCTTTTCCACGATTTCCGGACTCAAGGCAAGGCAGATAAGACCGCGGCCGTACTTGGCCATAAAATTAATAGCCTCTGGCGTCACCTTTTCAGCGGCTATAGTGAGATCACCCTCATTCTCCCTGGCTTCATCATCCACAAGGATTATCATCTTTCCCTGTCTTAGATCTTCCAGCACTTCCTTTACACTCGCTATGGGCATTTTAATCACCGAACCCCTTTTTTATAAGCATTTCCATGTCAACACCAGATTTGGAGTCTTCCATACGGGTTGACCTGTCTTTGGAAAGAAACTTCTCGATATATTTTCCAATCAAATCCGTTTCTATGTTGACTAAGTCCCCGACCTTTTTTCTCAGCAGCGTCGTCTCCACGCCGGTCTGGGGGATGATGTTTACTTCAAAAAACCTCTCCTCACATTGGTTAATTGTCAAACTGATCCCATCTACCGCAATAGACCCCTTTTCAATGGTATAGCGAGAAAGTCCCCTGTCTATGCCTATCCTGAGTCGCCACGATTTGTGTTGCGATTCTTTTTTTAGTATTTTGCCAATTCCATCCACATGACCCAAAACCAGATGGCCTCCCAAACGATCTGTCAGGCGTAAAGCCCGTTCCAAATTCACCAAATCGCCCTGTCTCAATAAACTGATGGTGCTTCGAGAAACGGTCTCTTTAGAAACATCCACACAAACAGAACCTTCAGATATGTCTGTCACCGTAAGGCAAACACCGTCAACACAGATACTGTCTCCCACGCGGCAGTCGGTCATTTGGAAAAGCGGTGCAACGGTCAACTCCATGTCATCACGGAGATGCCGAATGACCTTTACCTTACCAATACCTTCTATTAGCCCGGTGAACATTTGATTGTTCCTTATACCGTAAATTCGCGCGCCTAAAGAATTTATTTATAGCCTAACGAGGAGCCTATATTTGGACTCAGGCTCAAGGTTCAAGGCGTAAGGCGTATGGAATGTGGGAACTGTTCACTCTCTTTTTCTTCCTTGAGCCTTGTGTCTTAAGCCATTTGAATACTTCCCTGATTTTGGGTGCGGAAACGGATTTTCTGGATCCGGCAATATCTGATACGGACCATTAGTACTCCGGATAACCCACCATAAGGATATCGTCGTCAAATCGCCTGACATGGATATCTTTCAGAACCAGGCACTCATCCATCCTTTTTGATCCGGGACCTGCCGCCATGGGAACGCCATCTCCCCCTCCAAGAATCTTTGGGGCTTTGAAAATATAGAATTTATCGACCAGTCTTTCTCGCAGCATGGAACCCGTAATTAACGAGCCACCCTCCACCAGGAGGCTGGTCACTGACATTTTCCCCAGTATACCCATTAAGGCCGGTAAGTCAATCATTCCGGTCTTTATGGGGCAGACGAGGGTTGAGACGCCTTTCTTTTGAAATCGCTTTAGCTCTCGATCCCTCACCTGAGATCCAACAACAATAAGGGTATCAGATGACGAATCATGATTCAAGAGTTTTGCATTCAGGGGCGTTCTCAAGTTGGTATCTACGATAATCCGCAAGGGGTCTTTACCGCTGGTCCGTTTAAGGCGAGCCGTAAGTAAAGGATTATCAGCAAGCACAGTTCCAATCCCAACCATCACAGCATCTACCTGGTCCCTTAAGCGATGAACAAACTGTCTGGATTTTTCATTTGTGATCCACTTGGAATGCCCTCCGGATGTAGCCGTCCACCCGTCTATTGTAAGTGCCGACTTAACTGCGACAAAAGGGCGTCCCGAGGTGACAAATTTGATAAAGGCTTCATTTAGTCGGCGGCATTCTGTCTCCAGAACACCGGTCGTTACATCAATTCCCCTCTGTCTGAGAAATTCATTGCCACCACCTGATACCATTGGGTTCGGATCATTCATGCCAACAACCACCCGCTTGAGGCCGCTGCCCAGAATGGCCTCGGTGCAAGGCGGTGTCCTTCCATAATGGTTACATGGTTCAAGGTTTACATACAGTGTCCCGCCATCCGCCGTGCCTCCCAACTTGCTTAAAGCCTCCACCTCAGCGTGGGCCAGGCCTGCCTTTCGATGATAGCCTTTTGCCAGTATGCGTCCATCCCTGACAACTACTGCCCCCACTGCAGGATTAGGTGATGTGCGGCCAAGACCTTTGCGGGCCTGCCGCAAGGCCTCCTTCATAAACTTTGCATCCATTTCATCCAAAGTTAATCTCTCAATCTCTCCGTGCTTAAAAGAAAGCAACCTCAGTGCGTTGAAAATTTTCGAGTAAAACTGGAAAACATATTTCGAGGTTTTCGTTCAGACACTACTTGCAAGGCGGGCAGTATCCAGGGCTAAGTCATCTAAAAAGATAACACGTTGAATGAATAGAGTTTATTTGCTTATTAAATTTTATGGAAATCCGAAGCTCGAAATACGAAATTAGAAACAAATGCCAATGACATAAATCCCAAATTCAAAACATGTCAATATCCTGTAAATTTCGTATAAGTTCCCGAAATGTTTTGGTCATTTGATATTCGAATTTTGATATTGTTTCGTATTTCGATATTCGTATTTCGGATTTAGTCTTCTTGAAAATACATCTATTTGGCCAAGTTACATTCTACTTTGACGTTTCCCTGGGGCAGTCTCGTTAGGGCTTTTCCACAACTACAAAACTTGATATCTAATCCCCCCAGGACGGGAAAGAATTGGCGCCCGGATTCAGGTCAGATTTGGCTGCCCCGCTACAGGTTTTCATTGTCTCTCTTGGACTTCAGGATACCCTCCAATTCTGCCATAAACTCATTGATATCC
>JAUUWD010000117.1 GCA_030589225.1 Desulfobacteraceae bacterium
TATTTTGGCAAGGAAGTCTCTTGTTGTTAAAGCCCAGAGAAAACAAAAGTTTTCAACCCGACAATACAACAGATGCCCAATCTGTGGACGAAGCAGGGCTTTTTTGAGAAAATTTGGGATTTGTCGTATTTGTTTTAGGAATTTGGCCTCAAAGGGCGAAATTCCAGGCGTGGTTAAATCAAGCTGGTAAATAGTAGTAAGGAGTAGGCAGTAAGCACTAATTGCCTCCATATATTGATGATATTTTCCATAAATAACTTTAGGGAGCAGAGACAATGACAATGACTGATCCCATTGCCGATATGCTGACAAGAATCAGGAATGCCCTTAGGGCCGCCCATGAGACTGTGGATATGCCGAATTCGAAAGTGAAGAGAGATATAGCAAAGGTCCTGAAGTCTGAAGGGTATATCAGAAACCATAAAATTATTTCTGATGGCCGGCACAGGCTTATAAGAATCTTTTTGAAATACGATGAAGAAGGTGTCGCTATTATCGAAGGAGCCAAGCGGGTAAGCAAACCAAGCTGTCGTATTTATTCAGGATACAAAGACGTCCCGAAGGTGTTGAACGGATACGGGATCAATATTGTTTCCACTTCAAAGGGGCTTATGACGGACAGGCAGGCCAGAGCAATGCGTGTTGGTGGGGAGATCCTTTGTTCAGTGTGGTAATAAAATCGCGCAGCGATTTTTAATTGGAGGTTTAAATGTCACGCATAGGCAAAAAGCCCATTGCCATACCAAAGGGTGTTGAGGTCAGGCTTGAAGGGGACCAGCTCATAATCAAAGGGCCAAAAGGAGAGCTCAACCTAAGTATTCACCCTGACGTTAAGCTGGACATGGAGGGCGACAGTATTTCTGTTTCGGTAGTTGATGAAACCAGAGAGTCAAGATCTATCCATGGGCTTTTCAGGGTCCTGATTGATAATATGGTGACAGGTGTTACAAAGGGATTTGAAAGGGTTCTTGAAATTGTTGGTGTGGGATATCGGGCCGAGTTGAAGGGGAGGACCGCGGTTTTTAATCTTGGATATTCACACCCTATAAATTTTGAGTTACCTGAGGGAATAGATGCGAAAATAGAAAAAACTAAAATCACCTTGAGCGGAATTGACAGAGAGCTTTTGGGTATGACCGCGGCTAAAATCCGTAGTTTTAGAAAACCAGAGCCATATAAAGGCAAAGGGATCAAATATGCAGGGGAGATGATCCGGAGAAAGGCTGGCAAGGCAGGCATCAAATAGAAGGAATCTCCAATATTCCAACATTGCAAACTGGAGTCCCGCCGGCCGTAGGGTGGGGATTCCAAAAGAAGTACGGGCGATTATAAGAAACACGAACTAAGTTAATTAAGGGGTTGTGAGCATGGGTGCCGTGAGTAGAGCGGAGACGCGGGTAAGGAGAAAAAAAAGGGTAAGGAAAAAAGTGCGAGGCACTACCGGGAAACCCCGCTTATGCGTTTTCAGAAGTTCCAGGCATATTTATGCCCAGATCATAGACGATTCCACAGGCAGGACTTTGGCAGGGGCGTCTTCATTGTCCAAGGAGCTTGGATCGAAGATAGGGAAGAATACCGGGAACAAGGAAGGGGCAGCAGTGGTTGGTGCTGCTGTTGCTGATGCGGCGCTCAAGAAAGAGATCAAAAAGGTTGTCTTTGATCGAAACGGTTTTTTGTACCATGGTCGGGTAAAGGCCCTTTCTGAGGCCGCGCGCAAGAATGGACTGGAGTTCTAAGGCGGGAAAACGGGGCATCCCCCCCGCGCTGGAGATCATAAACAACAAGTAACTAAATACTGGAAAGCAGGGGAGAAATTCATTGTTCAAGGCAGAGGATGAAAATCAGTTAGTCGAAAAAGTTGTTCATATCAACCGGGTGGCAAAGGTTGTCAAGGGGGGACGTCGGTTTAGTTTTAGCGCGATCGTAGTGGTTGGCGATGGTAAAGGAATGGTTGGAAGCGGGCTCGGAAAAGCAAAAGAAGTTCCTGAAGCCATTAGGAAGGGTATTGAAAAGGCAAAAAAAGACATGAAGAATGTCCAACTTGGCGATACTTCAATTCCTCATGAGGTGATCGGACGGTGGGGGGCGGGTCGTGTTCTCTTGAAGCCGGCCGGCCCTGGCACGGGTTTGATCGCCGGTGGTGCGGTACGGGCGGTTTTGGAGGCAACAGGCATACAGAACATACTGACAAAGTGTCTCGGTTCCCACAATCCCCATAATCTTGTGAAGGCAACTATCAAGGGATTAATGTCATTGAGAGGGCCCGAAGAATTTGCCCGCCGCAGAGGCAAGACGGTTGAGGAGTTGTTAGGTTAAATCTACTTAATTTTAAAATTCTTGAGCAGTGTTCAAATGATTAAAGTAACTCTTGTAAAAAGCGGGATAGGTAAGAACAAAAAAATTCGTGACACTTTGAAGGGCTTGGGCCTCACGAGGCTTAACAAGACAGTGGAACTGAAGAATACGCCAGCTATAAGGGGCATGATAAATAAAGTGTCGTTTCTTGTTAAGATTGATTGAGGCTGCATAAGGAAAAAGTGATGAGAATTCAAGAGCTTTCACCGGCTGAGGGTTCCAGAAAGAAACGGAAGAGGGTGGGCAGGGGACCAGGTTCCGGACACGGAAAGACCTGTTGTCGCGGACATAAAGGACAGAGGTCACGTTCTGGTGGCAGGCCACGCCCTGGTTTCGAGGGAGGGCAGATGCCTCTTCAAAGGCGCCTTCCCAAACGTGGTTTTACCAATATATTCAGGCAAGAGTGTATTATCATCAATATCAAAGACTTGAATAGGTTTGAACCAAACTCTAACCTGGATATAGAGGCCCTGAGAAAAGCCGGACTGGTAAAAAACGCAAGGGGTGATATCAAGCTTCTCGGAGAAGGCGATATCTCCCACCCCGTGGTTATTGAGGTTGACAGGGTGAGCAAGGCTGCCAGGACAAAGATTGAGGCTGCAGGTGGCGAGGTTAAGATGATAGGAAATAAAATGAGCTTGAGGCCTGTATAAGAATGATTGGCGGGTTTCAAAATATTGCCAAGATTCCTGAGCTGAAAAAGAGGATTCTTTTTACCCTGTTTATGTTAGCTGTTTATCGTATAGGGTGTCACATCCCAACACCCGGCATAGACGGAGCAGCTCTGTCTGCTTTTTTCAGTGATAAGCAAGGGAGTCTTTTTGGGCTTTTTGATATGTTTTCGGGGGGTGCGCTGAGTAATATGTCAGTAATGGCCCTCGGTATTATGCCATATATCAGTTCCTCTATTATCCTTCAACTTCTGACTGTCGTCATACCGCATCTTGAGAAGTTAAAAAAAGAAGGTGAGCAGGGCCGTAAGAAGATCACTCAATACACCCGTTACGGGACTGTTATCTTGAGTATTGTCCAGGGCTTTGGGATCGCCGTTGGTCTTGAAAATATGTCCAGTCCAGGGGGGGCTATGATCGTACCGGTCGGAGGTTGGGGATTCAGGCTCCTTACGGTGATTACATTGACTGCTGGAACTGCTTTCTTGATGTGGCTGGGTGAACAGGTTACCGAAAGAGGTATCGGGAATGGGATCTCGCTAATTATTTTTGCAGGCATCGTTGCAAGACTTCCATTAGCTATAGGCAATACATTTCGGCTGATGGGTACCGGTGAAGTTACTCCTTTTTTTATGGTTCTGATTGTTGCCCTGATGGTTATTGTGGTGGGTGTGATAGTTTTTGTGGAAAGAGGGCAGAGAAGAATACCGGTTAAATACGCAAAGCGTGTAGTGGGTCGAAGGATGTATGGAGGGCAGGACACACATCTGCCCTTAAAAGTCAATACAGCTGGTGTGATTCCTCCTATTTTTGCCTCCTCAATCATTATGTTTCCAGCAACCATAGCCAATTTCCTGCCCGTGAAGGAAATTCCATCTCTTCAATTCATTGTAAATGCCTTAAATCCTGGGCATATTATTTACAATTTGATTTATGTGATGTTTATTTTTTTCTTCTGCTATTTTTATACAGCAGTGCAATTTAACCCGGTTGATGTGGCCGATAATATGAAACGTTATGGTGGATTTATCCCTGGAATTAGGCCTGGGAAAAATACGGCGGAATATATTGATCGGGTTCTAACAAGACTAACATTGTCAGGGGCTATTTATGTGTCAGCAGTGTGTGTGCTACCTCAGATTATGATCTATCAATTAAATGTCCCCTTCTATTTTGGCGGGACTGCCCTTCTAATTGTGGTCGGCGTGGCCATGGACACCACCAACCAGATTGAATCACATATGTTGACACGGCATTATGAGGGCTTTATGAAAAAGGGCTTTGGCAAAGCAAGGTAGCTGTCTGTGTAACCGTTCATCCCGCTTTCAGCGGGAAACCCTGAACCTGCGAACGCCTACAAAAATAGATAATGTAGGAATAAGACATGGCCAAGGAAGGGGTGATTGAAGTTGAGGGTATCGTGATTGAAATCCTGCCTAATGCCATGTTTAGAGTCGAGCTCAACAATGGGCACAGAGTTTTGGGGCATATTTCAGGTAAAATGAGGAAGCATTTTATTAAGATTCTGTCAGGAGACAAGGTTGTGGTAGAGCTATCCCCTTACGATTTACAAAGGGGACGGATTGTTTATCGCGGAAAGCAATAGCGGGATTTAGTTCGCTTCGCTCATCCCGCCATCAGCGGGATAGAATTTCCGAGACGTTTGAATGGGGGTTTTTAGCTTATGAAAGTGCGGCCATCGGTTAAAAAGATGTGTAATAAATGCAAGATCATAAAACGAAAGGGGATCGTGCGTGTGATCTGTGAGAACCCCCGTCATAAGCAAAGACAAGGGTGATTGGTTGCAGGCTTTAGTTCAAAATAGAAATATATGTAGTCTGGGCCTCCGGTTCGTAGTGCGTGGTCAGAGAAAAGTGGCTCTGCCCGTAAAAGTATGAAGTAGTGGTGGATTAAATCAAAACCAGGTCCTCCCCCGAATAGCGGGATCTTCGATGGGCCTGGATTCATTACCAGATCTCAAAATAATTATAGAGGGAGTGGAGATTGGCCAGAATTGCGGGAGTTGATTTACCAAGGGGAAAAAGGATGGAGATTGCCTTAACCTATATTTATGGTATAGGCAGGAGTTCTTCACAAAAGATACTTAGCAAAGCGGAAATAGACTGGAATATCAAATCGGATGAAATCACAGCCGAGCAGCTCACCGGTATCCGGAAGATTATTGACGAAAAGTACCAAGTTGAAGGCGATCTCAGGCGTGAAATATCCATGAACATAAAAAGGCTAATGGATTTAGGCGCGTATCGCGGGCTGAGGCATAGAAGAGGTCTTCCGGTCAGAGGTCAGAGGACAAGTACTAATGCCAGGACGAGAAAAGGTCCTCGAAGGTCTGTCATGAGCAAGCGGAAAAAATAGTAATTTGAGGAAAGAGTATGGCAAAAGCCACAAAAAAGAGAGGCAAGAGCAAGAAAGAGAAAAAAAATGTTCCCAGTGGAATTGTACATATACAATCCACTTTTAATAACACTATCGTGACCATCACTGACCCTGCAGGAAACGTTATAGCCCAGTCAAGTGCAGGCAGGGGGGGCGTCAAGGGTTCGCGAAAAAGCACGCCCTTTGCTGCCCAAATTGCTGGCCGGGATGCAATAAAACAGGCCATGGATCAGGGATTGAAAGTGGCTGAAGTGCGAGTGAAGGGACCGGGAGTAGGGAGGGAAGCAGCACTGCGTGCCCTTCAGGTAGAAGGGCTTACTGTGACCGTTATCAGGGATGTAACCCCGATACCCCACAATGGGTGCAGGCCCCCTAAGAGGCGAAG
>JAUUWD010000259.1 GCA_030589225.1 Desulfobacteraceae bacterium
GACAGAAAGGGCTGCTTTTGAGGTAAGTGTTGATCCTCTATCAAATCGCTTCAATCAAAAAAAGGCGCTCCAGGAAATTGCCCGGCGTTTAGCCAAGAGGTTATATCTTAAAACCATGGGCAGGTTTTAATGCCAGGAGACCTGACACCTGAATATGTCTTAAAACAGCTCGAAAAGGGCCAATTATCCCCATTTTATCTGTTTTATGGGCCTAACGAATTCCGATTGGAAAGGGCCTTGAGCAGGATCCGCGAAACCTTTATCCCTGAAACTTCAAGAGACTTCAACTTTCGGATCTTTTACGGCGACAAAACTGAGCCGGCAGATATCATGGATACGGCCCGTTCCCTTCCATTTATGTCCCATAGCAGGCTCATTATTGTCCGAAGGACTGAAAACCTTTCGCCTGCAGCCCTTGAAAGCTATATTCCCTACCTTGATAGACCGGTCGAGTCAACCTGCCTGATATTTGTATCATCAAAGACGGATTTCAAGAGGAAGTTTTACCGAAAAATAAGAGAACTCGGCCAGGCGGTCAATTTCAAGAAGCTGAGCGAGAGGCAGGTGATCCCATGGATCAAGAAAACGGCAAAGGAGCTGGACCTCAACATTGAAGACCAGGCCTGCGCTTATCTCCAGCAACTCGTGGGTAATCGTCTAATGGATCTTCATGCTGAACTGGAAAAACTCAGTCTCAGGTATGGAAAGAAGGTTGTGGGTTTGGAGGAGGTCAGGGCGGTTGCTATTTTCAGCCGTATTTATACTGTCTTCGAATTGATGGATGAAGTGTCATTCAAACGGCGTGGCGAATCCATATCAGTATTGAACAGGCTTTTAGAGGAAGAAGGTAATGATGGATCCTTGAAGGTTTTGGGGATGCTTAATCGACAAATCCGATTACTGTGGCAGGCTAAAACGGTCAGTGACAAAGGAGGGCGGGCTGCTGATGTGAGCCGCAAAATCAAGCTGCCATCGTTCCTGGTTGCCATGATTGTGCAGCAGTCGAAACACTGGAAAGCCGACGAATTTGAACGTGCCTTTCATTTGATGTACAAGGCAGACGGGCTCCTTAAGTCAGGAGCCCATGGGCGTATGGTTCTCGAAAATCTGGTGTTTTTGCTATGTAAATGAGCTACGAAAGCTGATTAACCTGCCGTGCCAGGCGAGAAATTTGTCGAGCAGCCTTTTTTTTGTGAATGACACCTTTGGAAGCGGTTTTTTGAAGGACAGAAACGACTTTTGTAAATCCTTCTTTGGCTTGCTCCACAGAGTTACTGGCCACAGCTTGTCTGACTCCTTTAATAGTGTTCTTGGCCGTGGTTTTGTAACTTTTGTTTCGTATTCTCCTGATCTCGCTTTGCCGAGCACGTTTAAGCGCTGATTTATGATTTGCCAAATGTGGGTCTCCTTAATTTACTAAGTGAACTAAAGTGCCTGAAATTTAAGACAACAGAATTTGCAAGTCATATCAGCAACTTTAGTCTATTTTTCGTAAGATCCCAATAAGTTCGGCCATTCCGAACCTTCCCCCTTTTGCAAAGGGGGATTGAGGGGGATTTTATTAATGCAGCCCGGAATTATTGAGAAATTATGCTTCAAGGCATTCACTGATACAGCATATAGATATTTTATGTCAAGGTTTTTCTGTGGAACACCGTAATTCGCCCGAATCTGAGAAGAAAAACGTAAGCAGAGCGGCAGGAGTGGTAGGTTTCTACACCTTTCTAAGCCGTATCCTGGGCCTGGTCCGGGATATGGTTATCGCCAGTCTTTTTGGTTCCGGCATGGCTGCAGATGCCTTTTTTGTGGCCCTTCGCATCCCCAATCTGTTGAGACGGCTCTTTGCAGAAGGCTCCCTCACCATTGCGTTTATCCCGGTTTTTACAGAGTACCTTACCACAAAAACCAAGAAAGACGCCTTTGACGTGGCAAGGATTGTGTTAACCCTCCTCACGCTCAGTCTTGTAATTGTAACGGTCCTTGGCATTCTTTTCTCTCCATGGATTGTACGAATACAGGCATTTGGCTTTGGAAGTTCCGGGGTTAAGTACGATCTCACGGTATTGCTCACCCGTATTACATTCCCTTACATCTTCTTCATCAGCATTGTGGCCTTTTTTATGGGGGTCCTCAATTCCTTAAGACACTTCGCAGCGCCGGCTGCCGCACCTATTTTTCTGAACGCGGGCATCATTGGGGCCGCGTACTTCATTTCTCCCCGCTTGCCAGACCCCATTGTGGGGGTGGCTATTGGGGTTATAATCGGCGGCATTCTTCAGGTGGGTTTGCAGATCCCCTGGGTCATTAAAGAAGGTCTTAAACTGTTTCCCCGGTGGCAGCCGGATCACCCGGCAGTGAAAAGGATCGGGATCCTTATGCTGCCTGCCATTTTGGGATCCGCTGTGTATCAGTTAAACAGCTTTATAGGGACACTCCTTGCTTCATTCCTGGCAGAAGGGAGTGTCTCATGGCTTTATTATGCAGATCGTCTTGTCCAGTTCCCCCTGGGGGTATTTGCAATCGCCATTAGCACCGCTGCGCTCCCATCCCTTTCAACCCAGGCAGCAATAAATGACCTCCAGCAATTCGGAGATATACTGAGCCATGCCCTGCGCATGATTTTTTTCATTACCCTGCCGGCCACTGTAGGCTTGATCATCCTCGGAAAACCGATTATTAGAGTTCTTTTTGAAAGGGGAGCCTTTGATGCTATCTCTACACTGATGACAAATCGCGCTTTGATCTTCTATGCGCTGGGTCTCCTGGCCTTTTCAGGAATCAGGGTGATAGTTGCGGCCTTTTATGCGCTTCAGGATACAAAGACCCCGGTCAAAATCGCTGTTGTGGCATTCTCAACTAATTTGATCTTCAGCCTATTGCTGATGGGCCCTTTGAAGCACGGTGGCCTTGCACTTGCCCTGTCATTGGCGTCATCCATTCAGTTTTGCCTCCTGGTCTTTTTCCTGAAAAGAAAAGTCAATGTTGTTAACCTTAGACCGGTCCTGATATCCGGTCTAAAGTGTGCTTTTGCAGCCGCAATCATGGGAACAGGGATTTTTTACGTCCATTCCAGATGGCTAACCGCAGATTCTAATGCGAGTTTATTAAGTATGTCCATGGACTTAGCTGGTCTCATCGGGATTGGCGTAGCCCTCTATTTTGTGCTTACAAGAATCCTGGGTTGCCGCGAATTAGGATCCCTTTGGGACACATTCTCACCAATCATCAGGAGAGTTAAAGCCGGTTAAGGGCCGATGCAAATACTGGTTTTCTTACCTCTTGATGAGGGAGGTTAGATGGGTGTGAAAAATTCGCTAATACTACCGAAGAGATTTGAACATAAAATGTTATCATATGAGTAAATTTGAAATATTATAATTGCAAATGGTTAATAATTATTGACATATTATATTAGTTACGATTATATGATAATTTTTGTTTACAATCTATAAAAAATAACTGCAACTATTCATTCGGAAGGGATTGTGTATGCCCCGTCTCAGAGCCTCTAAAGATATAATCGATAGTTCCATATACAGCGCTGGACTTGCTGATAACCATTTGAAAACTCCTAAAAAATATCAGTCCCATCCTTATTTGATGGAAAATCTGGAAGAATCTATTCGTATCGAGCTTAAGACCGATCCGGTGGTAGTTCGAAGGCAGGCGATGTGGTGTGGCCTGAAACCCGGCCTTCGGGTGCTTGACGTGGGGTGCGGCCCCGGCAAGACAAGCGCAACTCTCCACGAAATGATTCAGCCAGATGGTGAATTATTGGGTCTGGACTTTTCGGAAGAACGAATTGAGTACGCAAAAAAGCACTA
>JAUUWD010000258.1 GCA_030589225.1 Desulfobacteraceae bacterium
CAGCTTGCGAGATTCCGGGGTCATCCAGTTCTACGTGGAGAGCAGTCAAGAGGTCTATGATACCCATATCGCTGCGTTCAAGGTTGCAGAGGACCAGGGGATTCTCCTTCCGGGGATGGTCTGTATGGACGGATGGATCCTGACGCATTCTTACGAACGGGTCTCTTTTATGGAGCAAGAGGAGGTAGACAGTTTCCTGCCGCCCTTTCAGCCGGCCAATTTTCTAGATGTGAACGATCCTAAGACCTGGGGCTCATACGCCGAAGACGATGTGCTCATGGAGTTCAAATACGCAATACATGAGGCCATGCAGTATGGAAAAGGGATGATCAAGGAAATTTTTTCTGAACTGGCAATGATTACCGGTCGTGATCACGGTGGACTCATCGAGGCATACCGAACGGAGGGGGCAGAGGTGATCTTGATGGCCATGGGGTCCATGGTAGGCACGGTCAAGGACGCTGTAGATGACCTTCGTTCAGAGGGAAAAAAGGTGGGTCTCGTCAAGATCCGCTGCTATCGACCCTTTCCCTTTGAAGATATCTGGGATGCCATTAAAGACACTAAAATAGTTGGCGTCATGGAGGCCGATTTTTCCATGGGAAGCGAAGGAGCTGTAGGGATGGACCTGAAAGCCAAACTATGTGGAAGACCAGATGCCCCCCTTGTGCTGGGCTTTATTGCAGGTCTGGGAGGGCGAGAGGTCAACAAAAAGACGATTGTCCAGATAGTTCAAAAGGCTGAGGAGGTACTCAACTCAGGTCTTCCCTTACACGAGCCCCACTGGGTGGACCTTAACCCAGCTATTTTACCTTAGGAGGATGATAGTGAGTCTCCAGCAGATTGCCAGAAAGGAAGCACTGTTTGTTTCAGGGCACAGAGCTTGCCATGGATGCGGCATGGCGTTGGCAGTCAGACATATTTTGAAGGCCACCGGTAAAAACGTCATCGTCGTCACTCCCACGGGTTGTCTTGAGACTTTTGCATCTCCTTACGGATACTCCCCATGGCAGGTACCCTGGATTCATCATCTTTTTGAAAACGCACCTTCTATTGCCTCGGGGGTTGCAGCGGCCTTAAGAGCACAGGGGCGGGACTCAGTTCGTGTTTTGGTGATAGCCGGGGATGGGTCTACCTTTGACATTGGCTTCGGTGCCCTCTCCGGAATGCTGGAACGGGGCGATGATGTACTCTACATCTGCACCGACAATGGGGCCTATATGAACACCGGAGGCCAGCGCAGTGGCGCAAGTCCTACCTATTCGTCCACGACCACGGATCCAGCGGGCAAGGAATCTCTGGGAAAAACCCAAATGATGAAAGACCTTCCTGCAATTGTGGCTGCCCATGGTGCTCCCTATGTGGCTACAGCCTCTGTGGCCTTTCTCAAGGATCTACAGAGAAAGGTGAAGAAGGCCATGAAATTCCTTGGTCCGCGGTATCTCCAGATCGATACCCCATGCCCCTCAGGATGGGGTTTTCCTCCGGAACGGACCTTGGAGATTGGGCGCATAGGGATCGATTGCGGTCTTGTTCCTATCTTTGAGATGGAAAATGGCAAAATCACCAGTACGCACAAGATTAAGAATAAAATTCCGGTCACAGAGTATTTAAAGGCCCAAACAAGATTCAAGCACCTGTTCACTGACAACCGGGGACAGGCTGAACTAGACGAGATTCAGGCCATGGCTGATCGAAATATTGAAAAGTACGCTCTTCTGAGGAAATCGGAAAAGAAGTAATCAGAGATCTACGCTAACCAGAGGAGACCACCAAAATGATTCTTGATAAGTTTCGTCTGGATGGAAAAATTGGTGTGGTGACAGGAGGGACAAAGGGAATAGGAAAGGCCATTGCCTTAGCCTTTGCAGAGGCCGGCGCTGATATCGCTGTGGTCGGTCGAAGCCCTCATCCGGATATTGAGAAGCTAATCCTGGATCTTGGACGCAAATATATTCATCACGCTGCTGATCTTACCGAAAGAGAACAGACCAGGAATGTAATCCCAGCCATAGTGAAAAGAATGGGGGAGGTTGACATCCTGGTCAACAATGCTGGGATCATCCGGAGATCGCCTGCAGCGGAGCATTCTGAAGATGACTGGGATTCCACCCTAGAGATAGATCTGGCTGCCACATTTATCCTCTGTCAGGCTGCAGGCAAGATTATGCTGAAAAAGGGAGAGGGAAAAATCATAAACATCGCATCTGCTCTGGCATTTCAGGGTGGTATTAATGTAACAGCTTATACCTCAGCGAAACATGGTGTTGTGGGGTTGACCAAGGCTCTTGCAAATGACTGGGCCAGTAAAGGTATCAACGTAAATGCACTGGCGCCTAGCTTTTTTACCACTGAATTTACTGAGGCCATCCAAAAGGATCCCGAACGCTCAAAATCCATTACTGCACGGACTCCGGCAGGCCGGTGGGGAACTCCAGAGGATATCGCCGGAGCGGCCCTCTTTTTAGCCTCACCGGCATCTGATTTTATCCATGGAGTGGTCCTGCCGGTAGACGGGGGTTGGCTGGCCTGGTGAGCCAAAGTGGTTGGACTAAAAAGATCGGCACATGAAATAGATAATGAGAAACAGTGGAAAGGAGAAACGGAGAAATGGAAGCAACAAAAAAAGAACTTTTGGAAAAGGCCTACCGGCTAGGGTTCGAATATGAAAAAACCTACAGGGGCTGCTCTCAGTGTGCGATTGCGGCCATACAGGATACCCTGGATATCAGGGATGATAGCGTGTTCAAGGCAGGCACCGGGCTTGCAGGTGGTGGGGGCTTGACTGGAATTGGGGTCTGTGGCGGTTATGTGGGCGCAGTAATGGTGCTCAGCCAGCTGGTTGGGCGCGAACGATCGAACTTTGAGGACCCTGAGAGTATCCGATTCAAGACATTTGGGTTAACAAGGAAGTTTCTGGAGGAATACGTACGGGAACTTGGTTCCATCATTTGTAGGGATATTCAACTCATAAAATTTGGTCGCCCGTTTTACATCGCTGATGCCAATGATTTCGAGAAATTCGAAGCCGCAGGACAGTCTGATCTAACCGGATATATCGTTTCAGACTGCCTTTATGATTATGACCAGTATTTAAGCTCGATGAAAAGGCTTAGTTTACTTGATATTGAGATATTGTGTCCCGGTCATCTTTTTGTATATACAGGTGATGATGCCAAAAAATTCCTCATAGAATCGATGCAGGAGTGTGAAAAGTTTCGAAAACTGGTAGAACTTTGCCTTGATGAAGAAGACCAAGATCTTGATCGGGTAAGGATTCGGATCAAAAAAATCGAATACGACAGTAACGACGGACCCAAGCAGCCCGAGCCTGCCTATTTGCTTAATCTGGAGGCTCGAATAAAAGCGGTTGCAAAAAAACTGAATAAAACTTGCAACAGGAAAGAGTCTGTTTTAAAAGTAAATTAATGGAAATAAAATCTGATTTAAAAACAGACATTGGCGGGATAGAGCTTGAAAATCCAGTGATGACTGCATCCGGTACATTCGGGTATGCCGGGGAGTTCGAAGAACTTGTTGATTTAAACCGGTTAGGTGGTATTATTGTAAAGGGGTTGTCACTTGAACCTTCAATGGGGAACAAGCCGCCCAGAATTGTTGAAACCGCCTGCGGAATGCTAAATGCCATCGGCCTTGAAAATGTGGGGATTGAAGCATTTGTAAAAGAAAAACTACCCTTTTTAGAAGAACTCTCAGAACCTGTCTTTACAAACATTTACGGAAAAAGTATCAGCGACTATGCGCTCCTTGCAGCACGCATAGATGAATTAAATGAAGTTGCCGGTATTGAGGTCAATATTTCTTG
>JAUUWD010000250.1 GCA_030589225.1 Desulfobacteraceae bacterium
CTGGGCGAACCTTTAGAGGAGGGAGATATATTTACCCGCCTGGCTGAAGCCTTGGGGCTCCTGCCTGAGATACCACAGTCTCTGTTACAAGCCGCCGATGGAGACCGAAAAGGCTTTGCCCCTGAGCTTATGAAATGGATAAGCCAGGAAAGGCAGAACGCCAGGTTGTTACCTTTTATGGTGGCAAAGACTTTAGGACAAAGTCTGAACTCGGCGCATCTGGCCGCGGTCTGGGGTCTGCTCGCCATGTACCCTCAACACGCGACCGATGAGCTGGTCAGGGCCGGTTACGAGTTAACACCCTTTTTGGGGGATGACTTGTTTCAGAAGCTTCTGGATTATCCTGAGGGCATCCTGATAGGCAAATTGGATCCGGACAAAAATCTGGAAAAACTGAGAACACCGGATAAAAAAATACATCTTTACATAGAAGAAATGGCCGATTGGATCCATGAGGTCGAGCCGGGTGCGGAAAAGGCTGCAATAGACAATAGGGAGTTTCCCCTGGTACTGGTCGCCGGAAGGCATTTTCCCTACACGGCAAACAGTATCATGCGGGATCCGGCCTGGAACGACCATAAGACTGTATGCACAGCACTTATGAATAAAGAAGATATACAGGCCTTAGGCATCGAGGACGGCGAGGAGGCATGGGTGACCACCGAGGCGTCCCGGGTCAAGATACCGGTGGAGGTCTCCGACATGGCCGTACCGGGTACGGTGACCATACCACATGGATTCGGCCTGGATTACATGGGCCAGGATTACGGCGTCAACATTAACAGTCTTACTAAAAATACCCACCGGGACAGGCTGGCGGGTACGCCTTTGCACCGGTATGTGCCGTGCCGCGTGGAGGCATGTGGGGAGCAGGATGCAGCAGCTTAAGAAGATAGATAAAGTGTTGCCTGAAATCATGATCTGTGGGAGATCACTGGATATTTTTTTGGACGACATAGAACGCTTCCACGGTTTTACATCCCCGGGGCTTGTCCTGGGCGGGTTCATGGTAGATTGGGCACAGGAACTCATTGGCCTGGATGTGGAAGCGGATGCGGTTGTGGAGACCTGCCACTGCCTGCCGGACGCCGTTCAGATATTTACCCCGTGCACCATTGGCAACGGATGGCTTAAGGTTTTGGACTGGGACAAGTTCGCATTAACTCTTTATGACAAAAGGAAACTGAATGGATATCGGATCTGGCTTGATCTAAAAAAGACTCTTTTGTTCCCGAAGATCTATAACTGGTACATGCGAAGGGTTCCAAAGAAGAACCTTTCCTTGGAGGCCCTGCTTGAAGAGATTCTCAGTGCTCGAAGGTCTGTTTTATCCTGTCGGGCCGTTCAAGTAACCAGGATGTATGGACGAAAGAAAAAAGGAAATATCGAGGTCTGTTCCACATGTGGGGAGGCCTATTCAACCTCCCAGGGGGACCAGTGTATCACATGCCAGGGAGAGGGGTATTATAGTATTTAGGAATGTGTTTGCCATGAGTCAATTTGCATTTCGCCTTAGGCCTCATGCCTGCGGCTAAGATTTTTCCCTCAGATCGGCATACTTTACCAATGCCTTTATTGCCTGTGCCGCACGTTCGGGGTCAGGAAATACCGGCACCCCCCGTTCCAGAAGCTCCCGTGTGAACTGTTCTTCGAGGCTGCGAAATGTGTAGCCGACAAAGGGCTTGCCATAGGTTTCAAGCAGGCGAGCGATAGATTCCACCTGCGCACTTATTAATCTGGTTGTTTGCTCTATGACCTGATCTTTGGGGAAATCCATTTGTTCCAAGGAAAGTCTGACGGTATGCGAGGGCATAAGAAAGTACATGAGTAGAATATCAGCGTTATTTTCCTCAAGGAGGACCTTTGGAATACCTGAAAAATAGTCCAGCGGGTTTTTCGTATAGGTAAGATCCACCGGATTATTTATGCTGCCCGTATGGGGAACAAAGGGGGCCAGTTTCTCCAGTGTTTCTTTTGACAGGGCAGGGAGTTCAAGGCCCACGCTTCCGCAGGAATCCGCCGCGGCCGCGCCTGGGCCGCCCGAATGGGTTTGAATCACCACCTTGTTCCCTCTCGGTGTGGGCAGGCTGCCCAGTACCCAGGAAAAATCAAATAATTCTGTAACAGAGTGTGCTCGGATAATGCCGCTTTGGCGAAACACACCGTCATATAAAAGGTCTGGGCCTGCTAAGGCCCCGGTATGGGATAAACCCGCACGCTTACCTGTCTCGGAACCGCCCACATAAAGGGCCACAATGGGCTTGTGGGGAATAATAGCCCTGGCCGTTTCAAAAAACGCCCTTCCTCGCTTGATGCCTTCGATGTAGAGGGCAATAACCTTTGTGTGAGGACAGGCCCCGAGGTATTCCATGCAGTCCACAATGTCCAGGTTCGCCTCATTGCCGACGCTAAAGGCCGTACTGAACCCCAAGCTTAACCTGGAAAGATAGTCAAACATCTGGGTGACAAAACTGCCGCTCTGTGAGGCCAAGCCGATAAACCCGGGGGATCCTTCATCAGGGAAGAATGTGGTATTCAGCTTGTGATGCGGGTTCGAAACGCCGATGCAATTTGGGCCTAAAAAACGTATGCTATATTTTTCGGCGATCTCCACGATTTCTGTTTCCAGGTCAACGCCATGACCCCCCACCTCCTTGAATCCGCCTGAAACCACAATAGCATGCCTGATTCCTTTATTTCCGCACTCCTCCAGTATTTGGGGCACGATGCTCGTTGGCAGTACTATCACGGCCAGATCCGGCGTATCGGGCAAATCCATGACGCTCCGGTAGGCTTTGAGGTCCTGTACCTGCTCTTCTTTGGGATGTATGGGATAGACGGTTCCTTCAAAGCCGAGGGCCTTGAGAGACATTAGTTGGGTGGTCCCCATGGAAGAGATATTGTTGGAGGCCCCAAAAAAGGCGATACTCCTGGGGTTGGCAATATGGTACAGCGGACTCTCTTTTATTGATTTCAGCATAATGAAGGGATATGGAAAAAGATACCAAAAGGGCAGGTTACTCTGACTTCTTTAGTCGCTCTTCAGCTTCTTTTTTGTGATCCTCGTCATCCGCATCTTTTATGGGCAGTTCTAAGACCTCATGGTATTCTTGAACGGCGAGGGTTTTTTCTCCCATTTTATCATAGGTTTTCGCCAATTCCAGATGGTGATTAATACTGGTTTGATTCAATTGAATCGCTTTTTTAAAACTCTCGACAGCATTTTCCATGGTAGCCTCTTTGGGTACGCCTCCAAGAAAGATGTTGGCAAATTTTTTCTCAATCCAGCTCAAACTGGATAATGTCCGATGCCAACGGCCCAGCACGTGCCAGGCGGAGTCATCCTGGGAATCAATGGCCAGGGCCTTATCCACTTCAACCTTAACTTCTTTTGACAACCTGACCTTTTCTTTAGCCCCTGCATCCAGAGCAACCCTACCGATGGCAATACTGAGAAAAAGATGACCTTTGGACCCGCCAGGATTAATTTCCACAGCTTTTCCCGCATATTCATAGGCCTTCTCATAATGCAATCTACGTTCTTTTTTATCAGGCAATTGTTCTCCCACATCCACATAAGCTCTGGCCAACTTCCATGCCGCTTCGTAATTTTTTGGATCTGTTTCAAGCGCTTTTTGATAGAACTCCAGGGCTGTCTTGTTATCAAGTTTCTTGTAAGCTGTGTCCCCTTTTGCACAATCTCCCGCGGAACCGCTATCGCCGGCATGAAGGGAACCATTGACTGTAATAAAAAGCATTAAAAAGAGCACAACAATGAAATGTTTCATATGGGCCTCCAATATGCATTCATGTGGGATTGTGTGAGTTTCTTCTTCCCGGTTGAGGGTTGAGTATATTTTAAAAAGATACAGGGGATCAAGGGCTAAATTGCCTTATGTTATGCTTGACATAAATATTCGACAAATGTA
>JAUUWD010000286.1 GCA_030589225.1 Desulfobacteraceae bacterium
CCTTGTTGTGGTAAGTTTTATTGCGATCTGCGCATTGGCAGTATTAGGGATCAGTATCAAATTCGATGATAACCTGAAGAATTTCCGGCCGTCCGGCAACGAAGTTTTCCTCTTGCAGGATAAGGTTACGGCTTGGCTGGGAGGTTCAACCGGTAAAATTTTTTTAGTGGCCACAGACAAATCAGAAGCCGGGGTCATGGAAACCAGCGCTTCAATATACGAGGCATTACAGGAAATGAAGGAATCAGGCATGGTCGCGGGGATCAAATCCATCAGCGAATACTTTCGTGCTCCCAGCCTTCAGAAGAAGAATATGGAGTTCATCCGGCAGCATCCGGATGCTTTTGAAATAAAGCGTATTCAACGGACATTCAATGAGGCTTTAGAAGAAAACGGATTTGAAAGGCTGGATCTATACGATGAATATTTTAGATCCCTGTCCAAGGCATTTTCAACGGAAAAAATCTTACTTCCAGGATTGTTAAACGAAACAGAGCTGGAGAGCTTTTTAAAACCGTTCGTATATCAGAAAGGCGGATATTTTAAGACGGTTACCTATATTACCCCTAACAAAGACCTCTGGTCGCGAGCTGACACGACATTGTTCAAGGAAATGATTGCCCGGAAAATGGAAGAGAGAGGGATCAAGGGGGATTGCTTTCAGTTGACCGGGTCAAGTATATTGACCGGAGATTTAAAAGAACTCATCATTAACAACATGAAATCCTCCCTGTGGGTGGCAGGTCTGATTATTATGCTGGTCCTGCTTGTCTATTATCGCAGCCTGAAATTATTTATACTCTCGACTATCCCCCTCGCAGTCGCCTTGGCCAGTATATGCGGTATTATGGTAATTTTTGGGCTTGATTTTAATTTCTTCAACCTGATCGTACTCCCAATGATTGCCGGCATTGGTATTGATGACGGGGTTCACCTCACTAACACATATCGTCGGCGTGATCGGGGTAATATGTTGGAAGGAATGACTAAAACAGGACGCGCTGTCGTCCTGACTTCGCTCACGACCCTGGTGGGTTTTGGCTCCCTTTCCCTGTCTCACTATCCTGGACTGAGAAGCATGGGATACGTAGCCGTCATAGGCATCAGCGCCTGTTTATTCGCCTCCATTATTGTTTTGCCCGCTATTTTCTCTATCATGAGACATTCCAGGTAAACTGACTGGGTAGTAACACTTAAGTTCCTTGAAAAAAGGCCGGAGCCACGGGTGTCTCACTTCATGATCGAATTTGTTTGGTTTTCAGGCACATGGGCTTTTGACGGGTTCAGTCTGTCGCTTGAAGCCCTTGTCTCTGAGCCTGTAGACTTGCTGCGAAGGCCTATGAGGGGGTTGTTTCCATCAAGCCCTGCGGGGAGGGGTATCCCTAATATATGTGTGACCATTGGAACCAGGTCCAGGGTTGAAGCAGGACTATGGAGGATGTGACGTTCGGGCAAAATTCCGGCCAGCCCGGGACCAGCTATCCAGAATGAAACAACTGAATCATTTTCATAATAACTGCCGTGGTGCCCATATTTGTTAAAATCACGTTCAAAGTAAATACCCTGTTTGTTGATCAGTTTGATATCAGGCGCGGTTTCTCTGGTATATTGCCTTCTAAGCCCCTGGACGGCATATTCATGCAGCCTGAAATGGTTTTTGAATTCACTTAAAGGGCGCAAGGCTTTTAGAAAAGAACCCCTGTCTTGGGTGCCTGACTGATAGGCCCGCCAGTCAAATACCCACCACTGGTCCCCCTCTGCCGGCCCATTGTGCCTCTCTCCGGGATACTGCCTGATGACCAGAGTATTCAAGCAATTCTGGATATCCCCATTTGCAAGCAAAAGGTCTACGGCAGGTTTAACATCGGCCAGTAATCTCGGAGGATCCATCCATTTTCCGGATTGCCGGTTTCTGAGGTAAATCTCTTTAGTGCAGGCACCCGGCATAATAACCGCCTCTGCCTGGCGGTTGCTCGTCTCTAATCCTGGGAGTTTAAAACCTTTGCGCAGACTGCGATCCACGGTCTTATCGGCAACGTGTCTGTCGATCCTCGTGAATCCATGGTCCGAGACCAGGAAGAATATGATTTCCTTATAACATCCTGCTTCCTTTAGAAACCGGATCAATCGCCCCATCAGGGGATCCAGGACCTTTTGAGCGTAATGCTTTTGAATTTCGTCCATGGAGGCATTACGGCTTCTTAGCTCCCGTGGTGGGTAGTGGGAAATTAAGTCTGTCCCCACTAGTTCTATGGCCATAACATCAGGGATTGTATGGTGATGCTCAAGCACGCCCGCAAGGCTTTTGTGATAGGACATCATGTGCCCGGTGAGAAAGGCGCTGATGGTTTTATTATCAATGTAACTGCTATCTGGAAACCAGTGTCCGTTACGCATTAAGCCTAATGCCGAGGCATTACCCCAGAAGAAAACCCCGGATTTCAAGGGCCAGTCCACCCCGTTGGTCACCATAAGCAAGCTGGTCATGGAGCACTTGCCTGCCTCACCCACGTAGTCAAAGAGGGTCTTGACGCGGTTGGACTTTAGAATGTTGTTGATTCGTTGCTGGAAATAGGAAATCATTGTGTGTATTTTGGTGGTGCTTCGATCAAACCAGATAGTGGAAACCACCCCCGTTCGCTGGGGGTGAACCCCTGTGTACATTGAGGTTGTATCCGATACTGACCCTCCCGGGATGGTGGTGAATACCCGGCTAAGATGGACATATGCCTGCCTGTTTTGAGGGCCTTTGATAAGCTCCTTAAAATGTGGCAATTCCTCCAGGTTCTCCGCAATAATCCCCTGTTTCATGCCGTGGAATTCCAGGATGATCACCTTGGGCCCAATGCTCCCGGTGTTCGCTGCGCCACACCAGGCAGTGAACAATATCAGTGGAAACAGAATCAGCAGGAAAGGGAGATATCTTTTTCGCATCTTGAATTGCCTATAGGCTTTCAAAGGTTTACTTCACTCTTTCTTCACCGCTAAGGTGGTCTTGCTTACCCCGGGAAGGAGAATATTCCCGCAGGACAGAAAATACAAGGTTTCTCCCAGTTGTCCGAAGGTAGTTGATGCCCATCGTGCGAGTCTTGGGGAAGGCCTGGTATATCCTCCGATCATGGTTTGAATCCTGCAAAAACCGCTGAGAACCAACAACTTGTCAATCGTTTTCGGTGAAAAATCATAGAGATGATGGGGCGTGTGGTATAGATCAAGTCTTCCGGAAAAAGGACCCAGTACACGGACGATAGGCGTCGAATGGGGCCAGCGGAGAAGAACAAGACCGCCAGGTTTGAGGACGCGTTTTACCTCCGCTAAAAGCCCAGGAGGATCAAGAACGTGTTCGATCACATAAAACAGGGTCACTACATCAAAAGCGTTTCTAGGGAGGCCAAGATCCTCCAGAGGTCGGGAATGGACAGGTACATCCCATTTGTCGCGAGCATACCGCCTGCCTGTCCTTGACACCTCTATTCC
>JAUUWD010000284.1 GCA_030589225.1 Desulfobacteraceae bacterium
TAATAGGCTAATTCAAAGGCATTCTTAATTACTTCAATTTCGGGTTTGCCTCTCCCCAGACTGATTGCCACCACGTCAAACCTCGCCCTGGCATCAGAGCAGTCCGTGGATTTCATATACGCTAATGCAACCTTGGAAATCTGTCGTTTCTTTCTCGCATTCACAGCCTCTTTAGCATAATCAATCGACCTGCCCTTACGTGTCTTTATTTCCATAAACACAAGGGTATCGCCATCCCTTGCGATTATGTCCACTTCTCCCAATGGACAGCGAAAGTTACGTATAATTTTCTTATACCCAAGGCGCTTGATCTTTCTAAGCGCCAGTTCTTCACCAAACTTCCCAAGCTCGAGTCTTTCCTTAGTCAACTTGTAAGACTCCTTTAAAGGTTAGGCGATGAATCGGCGAGGGGCCATACCGCTTCAGTGCCGCGAGATGCGTACGAGTCCCGTATCCTTTGTTTTTGGTAAAATCATAGGCCGGATACATCTTGTGGTAGGAACGCATAATTCTATCGCGGTACACCTTAGCCACTACAGAAGCGGCAGAGATACTTCGGCTTAACTGGTCGCCCTTTTTCAAACACCGCTGAGGAATGGGTAAAGGCACCTTCTGGATCCCATCCACAAGAAGGAATGCTGGCTGTGGGTCCATGGCCAATACGGCACGCCTCATGGCCTCAAGAGCAGCCCTCAAGATATTGAATTTACTAATATATCTATGCGATACAACCCCAACTCCAATAGCCAGGGCTTGATCGTGAATTACTGGAAAGGCATTGTCTCTGGCCTTTTCAGTCATCATCTTTGAATCCTTGATTCCGGTTAACAGGATGCCTTGTGGAATGATCACTGCGGCGGCCACAACAGGTCCCGCCAGGGGGCCTCGACCCGCCTCGTCAACCCCTGCAATCAAGCCATATCCGGCCTTTCTGACCAGGCCTTCGTAGAAAAACGGATCGCATATTGAGGAACTGCTCTCGGAAAAAAGCGACTGGGTTTTGGGTGGAGTAAAAAACAAAATGAAATACTAAAACCTTTTTTCCTTAATCCGTGCGGCCTTCCCCCTGAGTTTCCTCAGATAGTAAAGTCGAGCCCTTCTCACCCTACCGCGGGTAACGACTTCGACCTTATCTATAAGCGGTGAGTGAAGTGGGAAAATCCTTTCCACACCAATACCGTAGGAAATCTTTCTTACAGTAAAAGAAGCGCCTGTAGTCCCCTTCCTTTTCCTGATGACAACCCCCTGAAATACCTGAATTCGCTCCTTCTGACCCTCTCTTATCCTGGCATGGACTTTGACCGTATCACCCGGACCAAAAGCGGGGATGTCCACACGCATCTGTTCTTTTTCAAGTGTTTCAATGATATTCATATATTCCTCCTTATTTTACCTGCCAGCCACCCGATCTAAAATGATGGCAGCTGCCGTCCTCACAGAGAGGTGATTATAGTCTGTTCTACCCAAAACCGGGTCCAATACATAATCTGCTCTTTCCATAACCGACTGATCAAGGCCCCATGCCGTTCCAAATATTAAAATAACGGCCCTATCACTCCGAATAATACACCTTGCCCGTTCGTAAGACATGGCCCTGTGCTTTTGCCTTGAGGCATCCGTTGCCATGACTAAGGGCGCTTCTCCCTCCATTGCCCTTATGGCATCGATTGCTTGCTCTAATGATGGGACAATCTCAACAAGCTCAATTGCCTCCTTTCTGTGCCGATTATACCTGGCTCCATAACCATTCGTCCAGTGGCTTCGAATCCTCTCAGCCAGCCTTTGCTGATCATCAAGCGGAGTAATAACAAAAAACCGCTTGGCAGCATAGGTCCTGGCCAGCCTGGCTATATCATGAAGATCTATAGTGGTTATGGCCGAAGCGATTCTCTGGTAGTTTTTGTTATAAACAGGGAAATGAACAAGACCGATGTAAAGACGCATGAAAATTACGTGTCTAAACCCTAACCCGGGTAAACCGGAAAAGTGCCTAAAGTGAACTAAAATTTGAAGTGCCTAAAGTTACAGATTTTCACAGATAAGAAACTCAATCTTCAAATCCCTCACTCTTTTAATTCTTAAGCAGGATACGCCGGAACCAAACAGGTTGTAAAAAGTTGAATCGCCGTTCATTATTCTGAGGGCCTTTACAGCAAAGGTTTTCCCGGCTATACAAAAAATTTTTTGCGCAATTTGAACACAAATTTATTTATAAGGTATTAAATTCTCTTTTCAATCTGGCCAGAATCGACTTATCCTCAGGGGTCAATCTGGCCTTTTGGAGCAAATCAGGCCTCCTCTCAAGCGTTCTCTTTAAGGATTCGGCCCTTCGCCACATGCGAATTTTTTCATGGTCACCTGATAACAGAACTGGAGGAACCTCTTGCCCTTGAAAAACTCTCGGGCGTGTATACTGTGGGTATTCAAGCAGTCCGTCTTCAAAAGAGTCTTCCAGGTTCGATCTCTCCCCCCCCAACACACCAGGGATCAGGCGGCTTACTGCATCCATGACTACTAAGGCAGCCAGCTCTCCTCCGCTTAAGACGTAATCTCCAATGGATAATTCCCTTTCAATACAGGTTAGCCTAATCCTTTCATCTACTCCTTCGTAACGGCCACATATCAAAACAATCTGGTTCCAGCGAGACAGTTCCCATGCGGTTTCTTGATCAAACCTTTCGCCCTGGGGACTGAGAAGGATTACATGGCTCCGGCCCCATACTCTGTCAATGGATTCCAGGGCTCGAGATATGGGCCCCGGCCTCATTACCATCCCGTCTCCACCCCCGTAAGGGCGGTCGTCTGTGTTCCTGTGGGCGCCTCTCGCAAAATTGCGGATGTTTACAATTCTCACGTCCACTATCCCCCTCTTGACCGCCCGTCCAAGAATACCCTCTCGCAGATTGGCGGAAACCATTTCGGGAAATATAGTGAGAACATCAAACTTCATTCAACTCCAGCAATCCCTCCAAGGCCGAAATGACCATTTTTTTATTTGCAACGTCAATTTCCTTGACAACTTCGTATATGGCGGGGATGCAGACCTCCTTGTCCCCCTCCTTTACCACGTAAATGTCATGGGCCTTTGTGGGTATAATCCGGGATATTGTGCCCACATATTGCCCTGTATCCAGGTAAACTTTAAGTCCCAGAAGCTCGTACCAAAAATATTCATCGTCACTGCGGGCAACGGCCTCTTTGCTGACAAAAATGTCAGCGCCCCTGTATTCTGCTGCCTCATCTATAGAGCACAGCCCTTTCAACTCCATTAAAAAGGCATTCTTATGAGGCCTTATATAGGCCACTGTATATTCGTGGGTTTCACCTGAAACAGACCTCAGCATAACAGTCCCCGCGTCCAGGAAAGAGGCTTCGGATCTTGCATAGGCCCAGATCCGTAAAAGGCCTCCCAAACCGTGAGGACCAATTACCTTACCAACAAGGAGCAAACTGCCTGACGAAGCCCGGGGCAAGGCTATTCAATGATCTCCAAAACCGACC
>JAUUWD010000051.1 GCA_030589225.1 Desulfobacteraceae bacterium
TAGACTACGATGATATGGCCAGGCTGGTGGACTGGGAAGCCATTGAGGAATTCAGGACAAGGGCCATGAATCCAGAGTATCCCCAGCTCAGGGGCACGGCCCAGAACCCTGATATCTTTTTCCAGAACCGGGAGGCCTTAAATCCCTATTACGACCGTATTATTGACATTGTGGAAGAAGAGATGGCAAAGGTGAGTGATCTTGTGGGCCGGCAGTATAATCTCTTTGACTACGTGGGTGATCCTGAGGCAGAGCGGGTTGTTGTGTCCATGGCCTCCAGTTGCGATGTTATAGAAGAGACAGTCAACTACCTAACCGGGCTGGGGGAACGTGTAGGGCTTATCAAAGTACGTCTTTACCTGCCCTTTTCCAGGGAACACTTTTTAAGTGTCCTGCCTGCCACGGCCCAAAGGATTGGTGTACTGGACAGGATAAAGTCCCCGGGGTCCCTCGGAGAGCCTCTATACCAGGATGTATGCACGATTTTTCAGGAAAGGGGCGAAGCCCAGGTTATTGTGGGTGGCCGGTATGGTCTGGGGAGCAAGGATTTCACACCGACCATGGTCAAGGCCGTATTTGACAGTCTGCGTTCCAGGGCACCCAAAAATCATTTTACAGTGGGCATTGTAGATGACGTGACCCACACCTCCCTTGAACTTCCCGAAGAGATTGATCCATCACCCAAGGGAACGGTGCGGTGTAAATTCTGGGGCCTGGGTGCAGACGGCACGGTTGGAGCCAATAAAAACGCCATCAAGATCATCGGAGAAAATACGGACATGTATGCCCAGGCCTATTTTGCCTATGATGCCAAGAAGTCCGGGGGAATCACCATGAGCCATCTCAGGTTCTCTCCTGAAAGAATCCAGTCTCCTTATCTTCTGACTAAATCTGACTTCATAGCGTGCCATAATCCCGCCTTTGTTGACCAATATGATCTTTTAGAGGGGATCAAGGAAGAGGGGGCATTTCTTTTAAATTCTCCCTGGACTGTCAAGGAAATGGCGAACAAACTGCCTGACCCCATGAAACGCAAAATTGCCCAAATGAAGATAAATTTTTACAATATTGATGCAGTCAAGATCGGTGCCCAACTGGGACTGGGCGCCCGCATCAACATGATCATGCAGGCAGCCTTTTTTCAAATATCAGGTGTCATTCCTCCGGAAGAGGCATTTAACTACATGAAGACTGCCATCAAGAAAACTTACGGGAAAAAGGGAGACAAGGTCGTCAAAATGAACATCGATGCGGTAGACAAGGCCATCGGCGGCTTAAAGAAGATCGCTGTTCCCAAATCGTGGGCAACGGCCGGTCAGGAAGCCTATATAGGAAAAGATGAGCCTGAGTTTGTAACAAATGTCATGCGACCCATGCTGGCCCAGCAAGGTGACAAGCTCCCTGTGAGCGCCATGCCCCCGGACGGGATCTTTCCCACCGCCACCACCCAATATGAGAAAAGGGGGATTGCCATTCATGTACCCGAGTGGCTGGAGGAAAACTGTATCCAGTGCAACCAGTGTGCCTTTGTTTGCCCCCATGCGGTCATAAGGCCGGTACTTGCACATGAGGAAGATCTAAAAGAGGCCCCTAAGGATTTTGTGACCGTGGATACCAAGGGCAAGGAGCTAAAGGGCTTACGCTACAGGATTCAGATAAGCCCACTTGACTGCACCGGGTGCGGCAACTGCGCCCAGGTTTGCCCTGCCAAGAAAAAGGCCCTTGTTATGAAGCCCCTTGCCACGCAGACAAAGCTGCAGGTGCCCAATCATGTCTTTTCAACAGAGCTTCCCATTTTAGATGACCTGATGCCCATGACGTCTGTAAAAGGGAGCCAGTTCAGGATGCCTCTTTTTGAGTTTTCAGGCGCCTGTCCGGGTTGTGGTGAGACACCCTATGTGAAACTCATCACCCAGCTCTTTGGTGATCGCATGATGATTGCAAACGCTACGGGTTGCTCTTCTATATATGGAGGCTCGGCTCCTGTCTGCCCTTACACAGTTAATGAGGAGGGGCACGGTCCTGCGTGGGCTAATTCGCTTTTTGAAGACAATGCTGAATATGGTTTTGGCATGGAGCTGGGTGTTACCCAGAGGCGTGAAAAACTGGCCGATCTAATGCGTGAGGCCAGAGAAAAAGGTGTCTCGAAAGACCTTGATGAGGCATTCCAGGGATGGCTTGAGAACATGAGTGACGGCGAGAAGTCAAAGGAGCTTGGCAGGCAGATCATTGATCTCATTGAACTTGAACTTGCAAGCCCTGAGGGTGAAGACTTTAACCCGCTCCTTATTGATATTCTTGACAGAAGCGACTATCTGACCAAGAAATCCATCTGGGTATTTGGCGGAGACGGATGGGCCTATGACATTGGCTATGGTGGACTTGATCATGTAATTGCCTCGGGCCATGATGTAAACATCCTGGTGCTGGACACCGAGGTTTACTCCAATACCGGTGGTCAGGCCTCCAAGTCAACGCCCACGGGCGCTGTGGCCAAGTTTGCTGCTGCTGGCAAGCCCACATGTAAAAAGGATCTGGGTCGCATGGCCATGACTTATGGGTATGTGTATGTGACCTCTATTGCCATGGGCGCCAACAAAAATCAGGCTTTAAAGGCTATTTTAGAGGCGGAGAACTATCCCGGGCCTTCCTTGATTATAGCCTATGCCCCATGCATTAACCACGGTATCAACATGGGTTTGACCCAGGAAGAGGAAAAGAAGGCCGTGGAGACGGGATATTGGTCCCTTTACAGGTATAACCCGTTACTTAAAGATGAGGGGAAAAACCCGTTTATTCTTGATTCCAAAGAGCCCAAAGGGGGTTTTAGGGAATTTCTGATGGGCGAAGTGCGCTATTCGAGCCTCACGAGAACCTTCCCGGATCATGCCGAAGTGCTTTTTCAAAAGGCTGAAGAAGACATGAAGGCAAGATACGAAACGTACAAGAAAATGGCAGAATAGGAGTGGAATGTTTGCCCTATCCTATTTCTTCGAGGTCAGGCTCATCAGGCAGTGAGACGTCCGAGTGCCGGGTCTAACCTGAATTTATTATGGAAGGGATGTCCGAACCACGGAGGAAGAGATGAATTGGTTCGCCCATTTTCCCTTGACATGAAAATATAATTTGTCTATAGACCTGCTTCAATAGCTGATATTGAATTGTTAAACGAATTGCCATAATTGCCGAGTTCAAGGCAATTTAAAGGCAGCTTATCAATAAATCAGAGAAATGGTAGATAGTTGATTCCCACAAATTTATTGAGAACTTACACACAAAGAAAGCAAGGCGGAGTTGCGTAAAGGCCTTGACACCGCAAGGGCAGTCGTGGATACAAGTCTAAAAAACATCCTGTTAGATAAGAGATCCAGCATCATCAAAAAATGGCGTGATGTAATCGTTGATACCTATCCGAGTGAAACCCAGAGATTTATTCGGAAAGAAAAGGACCTGTTTGCAAACCCTGTTGGTAATATTATTTCGAAAGACGTAGAGACTCTCTACGATGAATTAATCAAAGACGGGGACGACGATAAGATCACATTATGCCTTGAAAATATAATTAGAATCAGGTCGATTCAGGACTTTAAACCTTCCCAGGCCATTGGCTTTGTACTTCAACTGAAAAAACTTGTAAGGGAAATGTTGGAGTCGAAAACCCCGATCAACGGACTTTCCGGTGAACTCCAGGCATTTGAAAACAGGATAGATGACATAGCCCTGCTGGCATTCGATATTTACTCGCAATGCCGCCAGAAGATTTATGAAATTCGGGTCAATGAAGTTAAAAATCAGTTAGGCGGGTTGTTAAAGAGAGCAAATTTGACATTTGAGATACCGGAACAAGAACCGGAACTCTGAGATTATAGAATCGATAGTGCAAATTTGAAGAGAGGTAGTCATTTATGAACTTCATCATCAGCATCCTGTTTTCCGGCTTTGCAGTTTCAACGCTTATTTTAATTCCCTGGGTGGGCGTTGGTGCCTTTGACTTGCGGGTCCTTTTCGGGGTGATTGTCCCATACGCCGCCATGGCCACCTTTTTTATTGGGATTATTGTCAGGGTCATCGACTGGGGAAAATCGCCAGTCCCATTCAGAATCCCTACCACTGCGGGACAGGAGTGGTCTTTTCCATGGATCAAGTCAAATCCTATTGATAATCCAAGGGGTACTGGTGGAGTTATTGTCAGGATGATTCTTGAAGTGCTCCTGTTCCGGTCATTATTCAGGAATACCAGACTCGAATACAGAAATGCCGATAGCAGTCCAAGGATTGACTATGAATGGGAAAAGTGGCTCTGGTTGGCGGCGCTGGCCTTTCACTGGGCTTTCCTTGTTATTTTCCTAAGACACTTCAGGTTTTTTATGGAACCTATCCCCAGCTTTGTTCACCTGCTTGATAACCTTGACGGGTTTTTACAATTAGGCGTTTTGCCCTTCAATGGTCTGGGTGTCCCTTGCGTATACATTTCTGATCTTCTTATGTTAGCGGCCGTGACCTATCTATTTTTTAGAAGGCTCTACATACCGCAGATGCGTTATATCTCCCTTCCTGCAGATTATTTTCCCTTGTTTTTGATCCTTGCCCTTGGCTTGACCGGGGTGCTCATGAGGTATTTTCTCAGGGTGGACATTACGGCGGTAAAGGAACTGGCCATAGGCCTTTTCAAATTCAGCCCGACTGTGCCTGAAGGGATTGGTGTGATTTTCTATATTCATCTCTTTATCTTGAGCGTTCTGATTGCCTATTTCCCATTCAGCAAATTGATGCATTTTGCTGGCGTATTTTTAAGCCCCACCAGAAACCTGTCCAATAACAACCGTTTTGTCAGGCATGTTAATCCCTGGGATTATCCCGTTCAAACGCATACTTACGATGAATATGAGGACGAATTCAGAGAGCGAATGATAGAAGTTGGGCTCCCGGTAGAAAAAGAGATTGAACCAAAAGAAGAACCCAAAGAAGAACCAAAAGAAGAGGAAAAGGAGTAAGTATGGCGGATACACCAAAACCGGATGAATTAGCAAAGATAGATCATACACCTCTTGTATTCAGGGGGTGGATGGATACGCAGCCCGAGATTAGGCCGGGCATTGCCTGCTATGGTTCAAAGTCAAAAGACCTTAAATATGTCGACATGCCAAACCCGAGAGACTGGAGTCCCTTTGATGACGATTGGAAATTACCCGAAAATTGGCAGGAGACCATTCATGAAGGGTTCAAGGATCGGCTGGACAGGTTTCGATCGTTCAAGCTCTTCATGGATATCTGCGTGAGATGCGGCGCCTGCGCTGATAAATGCCATTTTTTTATCGGTTCCGGTGATCCCAAGAACATGCCAGTTATGAGGGCCGAGCTCTTGAGATCAGTCTACCGGAAGAAGTTTACTGTTGGAGGAAAGCTTCTCGGAAGACTTGCAGGCGCAAGGGAACTTACTGAAGATGCGCTGAAAGAGTTATGGTACTACCTCTACCAGTGTACCGAATGCCGCCGCTGTTCGCTTTTCTGCCCTTACGGGATCGATATGGCCGAAATCACTATCATGGGGAGGGAGCTTACTAACCTGGTGGGCCTCAATATTGACTGGATTGCCGCGCCAGTGGCCAATTGCTACCGCACAGGAAATCACCTCGGTATTCAACCCCATGCGTATAAGGATATGCTCGACTTTTTTACGGATGAAATTGAGGACATAACAGGCCTCAGGATGGAGCAGGACTTAAACAGGAAGGGCGCTGAAATCCTGTTTATTACACCTTCCGGTGATGTTTTCGCTGACCCGGGCACATTTACCTGTATGGGCTATATGATGCTCTTCCATTATCTTAAAGATCTGGGCCTTGACATAACCTGGAGTACTTATGCATCAGAAGGGGGCAACTTTGGCTATTTCACATCCCATGAGATGGCAAAAAGACTGAACGCAAAGATGTACGCTGAGGCCAAGAGGTTGGGGGTAAAGTGGATACTGGGAGGTGAGTGTGGCCATATGTGGAGGGTACTTAATCAGTATATGGATACCTTTAACGGGCCCGCTGATTTTCTTGAAGAGCCGGTTTCCCCTATTACGGGCACCAGGTTTGAGAATGCAAAAACCACAAAGATGACCCATATAATCGAATTTACAGCGGACCTGATCAAAAACAATAAATTGAAACTGGATCCGAGCCGGAATGACAACTTAAAGGTCACATTTCATGACTCCTGTAACCCGGCCCGGGGCATGGGGATTTTAGAAGAGCCCAGGTATGTGATTAAAAACGTATGTAATAATTTTTACGAAATGCCACCCGGCACTATCAGGGAGCAGACCTTCTGCTGCGGGAGCGGGGCAGGGCTTAACGCAGGAGAAAACATGGAATCGAGGATGCGCGGAGGGCTCCCCAGGGCAAATGCAGTAAAATTCGTGCATGAGAAGCATGACGTCAATATGCTTGCCTGTATCTGTGCAATTGACAGAGCTGTTTTGCCTAATCTAATGGAATATTGGGTGCCTGATGTAGAAGTTACCGGAGTTCACGAGATGGTAGCAAATGCCCTGGTTTTCGAGGGAGAAAAGAAAAGGACCACAGATCTGCGTGGCGAACCCCTTCCTGGAATGGAGGATGAAGAGGATGTATGACGGAGGTAAAATCATCATCGGATTGATTGTTGGCGTCGGCTTGCTTTTGTCCCCTTTCATCTATGACGCTGGAAAGGCCGCCAAAGCGCCTGATCCGGAGCTCACGGCCAAGGCAAAGGAGGCAAAAGAGTGTGTGGCAGAGACTTCATATATGAAGAGTTCGCACATGCATTTGTTAGATGAATGGAGGCACACGGTTGTTCGTGATGGTGAGCGGTATTATAAGGCCAAAAACGGCAAAGTGTATTATAAGAGCCTTCAGACAACATGTCTGGACTGCCATTCAAACAAATCCAAGTTTTGCGATCAATGTCATGACTATGTAGGAATAGATCCTTACTGCTGGACTTGTCATATCGAGCCGAAGGAGAATAAGTGATGGGCGTAGACAGAAGAGGTTTTTTAAAGATAGCCGGAATTTCTGCCCTACTCGGGTTGGGAGGAAAAACCGCTATTGATTTTCTTGCTCCTGGAGACCTGGAGGCTTCGATGGATGCGGTTCCCCTCACAGAGGGGAACAGGTGGGCCATGGTAATCGACATGCAGAAGATGGATGAAGAGATGATGGACAAATGCATAGAGGCCTGCCACAGTGAGCATAATGTGCCTGATCTTGGAAATCCCAAGGACGAAGTCAAGTGGTTGTTTAAAGAAGAATACGAACATACTTTTCCGGGCCAAAAACACGACTATATCGGCGATGAAGTGAAGCATAAAAATTTTCTCCTCCTTTGTAATCACTGTTCCAATCCGCCCTGCTGCAGGGTGTGCCCAACTAAGGCCACATGGCAGAGAAAAGATGGTGTTGTGATGATGGATCAGCACCGCTGCATTGGATGTAGATTCTGTATGGCCGCATGCCCTTTTGGTGCCAGGAGTTTTAACTGGGGGGACCCGAGAAAGGCGCCAAAGGAATTGAATCCGGACTTTCCGACCAACCAGGACTATCCCACAAGGGAGAAAGGCGTGGTGGAAAAATGCACTTTCTGTGCGGAACGGATCGCCAAAGGGCAACTTCCGGCCTGTGTTGAGGCTGCTAACGAGATAAAGGAAAACGTCTTGACCTTCGGAGATCTCGCTGATCCTGATTCAGGGGTGAGAGCGATCCTTCGGAAACATTATACGATTCGACGAAAACCCGAACTTGGTACAGAACCAAACATTTTCTATATTGTGTGAGGTGGTTATGCTTGACAGGGCAGTAACAGGAAGTCAAAAGTACTGGGGATGGCTGATATTTTTACTCATTCTAATGGGTATTGGCTTTGCCTGCTATCTTTACCAGTTCAAGGTTGGCCTGAAGATAACGGGCATGAGCAGGGATGTGTCGTGGGGTTTTTATATTGGCCAGCTTACATATTTTGTTGGTATAGCAGCCGGTGGGGTAATGGTGGTACTGCCTTACTATCTGCATGATTACAAGGCCTTTGGCAGGATCACCATATTAGGGGAATTCCTGGCCGTAGCATCCGTTGTCATGTGCGGCCTGTTTGTTATGGTGGATCTCGGTAATCTGCCCAGGATGGTAAACATTATGATCTACCCTAATCCGACGTCCATCCTGTTCTGGGATATGATTGTCCTTAACGTGTATATGTTACTTAATATTGTTATAGGCTGGAATGTCTTGAGTGCAGAGCGAAAAGGCATTCGTTATCAAAAATGGGTTAAGGTACTTATTTATATCTCAATCCCCTGGGCCTTTAGCATTCACACTGTGACGGCATTTCTGTATGCGGGTATCCCTGGAAGGCATTATTGGTTGACAGCCATCATGGCAGCCCGTTTTCTTTCCTCGGCATTTGCCTCTGGTCCGGCACTGCTGATACTTTTGTGCCTGATAGTCCGAAAGGTGAGCATATTCGATCCGGGAAAGGAGCAAATAAGAACGCTTGGAGGAATCGTCACTTATGCCTTTATTCTCAATATGTTTTTTCTCCTCCTTGAAGTCTTTACTGCCTTTTACAGCCAGATACCAAGCCATATGCATTCATTTATATACCTGTTTTCGGGCCTTGAAGGCCATGGCAGTGTACTTGCC
>JAUUWD010000288.1 GCA_030589225.1 Desulfobacteraceae bacterium
CTTTTCTAATTCCATGGTGATTCCCGGATATGCTGAAATAAACCTAAGAATACCACAAAAAGTGACTGTTCTCAAATTTGATGTTCTGCTTACAGGTAGAAGGCCATGACCACTCCACAATAAACCGGGAAAGCTCTAGGAGGCTGTCCGAGAATGGCTATTTTCTGCAATCTCTTCGTCAGGCTCAGATTTTAATCCTCAAAATACTAAACGTATTCCTGCGGTTAAAATCTTCGCCTTCCCCCGCTCAAAGTCCGAGATCTTCGACTTGACCTTGCAAAAAATTTCTCATTCTCGGACGGCCTCCTAAACTCTTTTGAAGGAGATAACAATTGTCCTCTCATTTTGATTCCATTGAACATGTAGTTACTGAACTGGCTGATGCCCACTATATAGCTGACCGCGCCCTGGCAACTGTCCTTTTCCTGGCACACCGTCTCGAAAAACCCATTTTTCTTGAAGGAGAGCCCGGTGTGGGGAAAACAGAGGTGGCCATAGTGATGTCGAGACTTTTCAAAACAGATCTTATTAGATTGCAGTGTTATGAGGGACTCGACGCCTCCACGTCCCTATATGAATGGAATTATCCCAAACAACTTTTACACATAAGGCTCGAAGAACAGAAAAAAAAAGACACGGAAGAGATCGAGCAGCTTATCTACAGTCCCGCTTTTTTGATAAAACGTCCCCTGCTCGAGGCCATATTGAGGGCTGAGGAAAAAGCCCCTGTTTTGCTCATAGATGAAATTGACCGCTCAGATGAAGAGTTCGAGGCCTTCTTGCTTGAGGTCCTTTCTGATTTCCAGATCACGATCCCTGAAATTGGTACCATGAAAGCAAAAAAGAAACCCATGGTGGTGGTTACGTCCAATCGTACCCGTGAAGTTCATGATGCCCTTAAAAGACGGTGTCTTTACCACTGGATTGAATATCCCTCCTTTGAAAAGGAATACAGGATTATTACGACCAAACTCCCCGGCATTGAAGGCCGTTTTGCAGAACAAATAGCCCGCTTTATGCAGAGGATCAGGACCGCAAATTTGCTGAAAAAGCCAGGCATCTCCGAGTCATTAGACTGGGCCCAGGCCCTCATGGCCATGCACAGGCAGCATCTGGATGAAGGGGTGGTTATAGAGACACTGGGATGTATCCTCAAGTATCAGGAGGATATCAAAACGTTCAAGGAGGAGGTATGGTCCGATGATGCGCAACGGGCGGAATACCTTTGAATTGACTATTTTCGCCTGCCCTGGTGCGACTTTCGTGGAAAATGTTGCTGTCGCTGGTTTACTTGGCATGTTAAGTTATATGGCTCAGTATTTATATGCCAGGTCTGGGCCAGGGATTGACTATTGACTATTTAAAAGTCTTGGCAATTGTACAACTTGTTAAGAATCCTGCTCCTTCAATAGTCGATATTCAATCCTAGACCTGAACTAAAATTATGATTCACTATTCCTGTCATGTCCTTTAGTCCACCTGAAAAAATAGGTCCTCCCGGCCTGACCAGTGAGGTCGTCCGGTTTGCCGACTTCCTAAAAGGCCGCGGCTTCAAAGTGTTTCAAAGCAGTGTCCATGATGCCCTCCGCAGTCTGGAAGAAATCGACCTTTCAAAAAGACAGGACTTTTTCGCCTCACTTCGGGCAAATCTTATAAATACCGACATGGAATGGGTCCAGTTTGCGGACCTCTTTGAAAAATTCTGGCACCGGAATAATAAAGAGTCAAAGGAACCTGTCATGACGCACCAACCTCCTGAACGGGAGATCGATAAGGTTCTTTCAGATGCCGAATCCCTACCTGATATTGATGCTGAACAATCAGCTCCGACGGAAGATACTGACAAAAGGGAATGGTTGGAAGGGGTGGCATACAGTCCCGTATCAATGGTTGAGAAAAAGGACCTTGGAAATATTGACAAAGGTGATATTCAGGTTGCGCAGCTTGCCCTTAAAAAGATAATGGAGCCCTTCAGGATTGATATATCTCGCCGCTCCAGGAGGTCCCGGAAATCGGGAAATATGGACTTCCGCCGTATCATGAGAAAAAGCCTCAAGAATGAAGGGTTCCCCATGGAGCTATTTTTCAAAGAAAAGAAAAAAAGGCTGAAACGGCTGGTGATCCTGGCCGATGTGAGCGGTTCCATGGATCGATACGCTCAATTCGTTATGCCATTTATGTTAGGACTCCGGGGAGTGGGGTCTCGGGCAGAGGTTTTTGTATTCTCCACTTCATTGACCCCTGTCACCTTCATTATTCGCCATCTGAGTTTCGAAAAGGCCCTCGAACGTATTGCCCGTGAAGTTCCTGAATGGTCAGGCGGCACGAGGATTGGCTATTCACTTCATCAGTTCAACCAGGCACATGGACACAGGCTCGTCAGCCAGCGAACCGTGGTGGTTATCCTGAGTGATGGCTGGGATCTTGGCGGAAAGGATCTGCTAAGGCGGGAAATGGAGGCACTTGCCCGGAAGGCCCACACTGTCATCTGGCTGAACCCCCTGGCAGGGGATCCGGATTATCAACCGGTGTCTCAGGGGATGAGGATTGCGCTTTCTTATGTGGATTATTTCTTACCGGCAGACAGTTTGCAGAGTCTTAAACAGGTGGGGAGGCTCCTTTCAAGGGTTATGATTCATTAGCCTTTCTCCTTTTTCGTTTTAGTTTGCCTTCAAGTTTTCGAGACGATTCAGGGCTTAGCCGTACAGGCTTCTTGGAAGTGAAATGCCAGATCGCGATTAAAGAGATGTTTTATGGTTGAAGCAGTCTTGACGATTTGAAAGCCATCGAAAAGAACATCAGAACCCCAGGCTCTCGTTTACCAGAATCACGGATATATCGCTTAGCGTCGGCTTGCGGTGAAGGATGGTGGTGATGCGGCAGATCCTCTGCGGGGAATTACAGTCTGTGCACACACCCGTTTCCGCACAGGGGGTTTCCATGCCGAGACTTTTGGCCCTCATGGGCCCGGCAACCTCCCGGATCCTTCGAAGGGCTGATTCAATGTTGAGCCTTACCTTGTTCATGCCGGCAACGATCACTACCTTTTTGGGCCCAAAGGACATGGCACCGACCCGATTCCCGATACCATCCACATTGACCACCTCCCCTTCAGCAGAGATGGCATTGGCACTGCAAATAAAGCAATCGCATCGGCCTTGCTGGAGGCGGATCTCCAGATCCTCTTCTTTGGTAAGATCCTTCTGCCAGTGATCGTAGACTGTTTTTCCTTCGGCTTTTAGCCTCTCCATGATCCCCAGAGCCCTCGATGTATCCGAACCCCCGAACCCGAAGGTCTCATACCCTGAAATCATCTCAAAAATCAGATTGGCCGCCCCATCAACGGTTTCCGCAAAATGGGCATCGAAACCATGCTTTTTTAAGTTCTTAACGCACGTCTCCCCCAACTTCCCCCAAAGCCATGATTGGTATGTGTTACTTATCATTTCTCCGCAATGCCTCCTTATACTGT
>JAUUWD010000036.1 GCA_030589225.1 Desulfobacteraceae bacterium
GTTGTAAAAACCCAATCTTCGGGCTGCACCAGCGCTCAGGTCTATGATACGGCCTTCAATAAAAGGGCCCCGGTCGTTTACCCTAACGATAATGGACCGCCGGTTTTCAAGATTCGTAACACGCACATGAACTGGCAGAGGCAAGTGTTTGTGCGCTGCGCTGAGTCCATTGGGATCAAACGCCTCTCCGTTCGCAGTCATATGACCGCCTTTCTGGCGACGCGTTTCATCCCCATACCAGGAAGCAATACCCTTCTCGCGGTATGTGCGAGCTTCTTTCATAGACATGGGCACATACCTTTTGCCTTTAACTACATAAGGAGACCTTTTTACACGTCCCTGCCGGATTGCTTCTTTTGGAGGCAAACTATCAATCGATTCTATTTCCTCATTCGTCAAAGGCCAACTCATCGGGGCCATTACCACCTTAAAAGTGAAGCCCCCTAACACATACACGAGTTTCCCAGTTCCCACAACTCCCTTTACAACGCCTTTGGTCACCTTATATGTTGTTGTTATGGTTCCCTTGGCCACTTTATACGGTATTGAAACAACGCTACACGAAAAAATAAACAAGGGTGCAAGCATTATTAAAAGCCAAAATGATTCTCTCAGCTTCCGGTCAGTCATCTTAATCCAAACGGGACCTCGTTATAAAACCGTCCTTACGCATTCAGCAATTCTAATTTTGACTTTAGGATACTTTTATAGAACATGAATCCTGTTTGGGTGGCCATGGGGCGTCAAGCTCATTCTTTGTTCAATGGCTAAAATAGAATTGCTGCTAAATATGGTATGCGGAGCGAAGCGATTCCTTAACTTCCCCGCTGCAAGCGGGATAAATAGGCACTTCAAACTTTAGTTCACTTTAGGCACTTTTCCGGTTTATCCGGGTTAAGGTATACCAAACACACAAATGCACTTTTTGTGGGCAAACAGACTGTTTAGTTTATTAGGAATTATCCTACAAAGGAAGGCAAAACCGGTTCAAGCACGAAAATCCGAAAGGTCATAAAAGGGAGAGAGGCTCAAACCCCCATAAGCGCTAAGTTATTTTGTAAACATTCACAGGTTGCATTTATGCCATACGGGGTTGTTTTGAAAGATGAACGTCGAACATCGAACATCGAACGTCCAACATCGAATAAAAAAACAAACATCCAATACCGAACATTCAATCACGCCAAGGCGTGATTCGATGTTCTTTTTTTTCAGTCCGTCCTGGGCAAAAACAACTTAGCGCTTATGGCCCAAACCCCTCTACCCTTCAAAAGCTACACTTCAGTCGATTGTTATCGGGCGTCCACCAAATCAAGCTTTCACATAAATGCCCCGGCCCACTTTCTTGATCTTGCCCTCTTTACCAGCACGATGTACAATATCCCAAATTTTCCGATTTTTGAATCCTGTTTTCTCCTGGATTGTCACGGTACCCACTCCTTTTTTGCTCTTCATTATTATTTTCAGGACAGTCTCAGTGGCTGATGGGCTCTTGCCTTTCTTAGCGATAACCCTTCTGGGGACAACACTTTTGGCCGCTGTCTTTTTTCTTACGCCAGCCTTCGTCTGGCCTTTTTCGAGCTTACCCAACAGCTTGATCATCTTTTCAGTCCTTAGAGTAAGGGATTTGAGATCCTTAGATATCGCTTGCAAACTCCTTTTTAATTGTTTCATAATCGTCTCCCCTTTTAGTTATTTTGACTCATTCACAAGTCATTCCTTCTTCAAGTCTCATGGATTTTCATATAATAAAGCCCTTTCGCGTCCGTTTTTCAGTCCCACCTATCCATTTATATGGTACGGACCATGACTTCGAGAAAGACGTTTTAATTAGATCGTCTCAAAACACAAAGACCCCAACAAACGGCTCTGCCGCCGATGGGGTCGTATTATGATAGAACCACTTTGAATGCTCCCTACACAGCTTCCTTCAGTGCCTTACCAGGCACGAATTTAGGAACTCTTTTGGCTTTGATCTTTATCTCTTCTCCTGTTCGCGGATTTCTTCCTTTCCTGGCTTTTCTCTTATCCACCTTAAAGGTCCCGAACCCTATCAGCATAACCGTATCCTTCTTCTTCAACGCCTTCTTGATGGTTGAAAAAACGCAATCCACCGCTGCTTGAGCTTCCTTCTTGGTACTCGTCACCTTTGCGACCTCGTTGACTAAATCGGATTTGTTCATTTGACTCTCCTTTCTTCGAAAAAGTATGGGTTTACGTACTCGCGGCTGAAAATAGCAAATCTATTTAGAACTTTCAAGCTAAAAAGTAAAAAAAGTTGTTTCTTTGTTATTAATTCTCTTCTTTTGCTAATAATTATGGCTCTGTACTTCACAATAAACAGCACTGAGCTCCAGTTTCGCATGATTTTTACGCTCAGCCTCAGGCCAATATTCCAGAAGCCTGTGGCTCCAAGGCCGGCACTACGGGCGCCTGCCTATTTTTCCAAAACAACAAGGTTACCATGCACGTTGTGTTGACTGCGCATACAGAGGCGACCATCGAGCGAATCAAAGAACACCGCGTTGTGCTTGCCCCGCAAGATACTACAACGCTTAACTACAGTACCCATCCGATGACAGAGGGGCTGGGGCCGGTCAACCATACAGAGGATACCCTCATCGGGTTGATACTTCACGACACATTGGCCTTTACGCAAGGAGGGCACGCCTCTGGGCATATTGGATGCGCAGTGCTGGGGGCGTGATCCCGAAGATAGGGGCAAGAAGTATCGGCGTAAACAACTGCCCATTGAATGGATGCTTCTGAGCACCGTCGAGGTAAAAAGTTTCGAAGATGCCCAAAGGGTGGTACAATGGTATTCGGGACGTTGGGGGATTGAGGTCTATCACCGTACGCTGAAAAGCGGCTGTCGGATTAAGGACCGTCAGCTTGGGAGGGCTGATCAGATTGAAACGTGTCTGGGCGTGGATATGATTGTGGCCTGGCGAATCTACCATCTGACCATGCCTGGCCGAGAGGTGCCTGAATTGCCGTGCACGGTGTTTTTCAAGGATATCGAATGGAAGGCGATTTGCTGCTACGTCAAAAAAACTCCAGTTCCGCCCGCAAAGCCGCCTTCTTTGCGTGAAGCGATATACATGGTTGGGGGCATCTGGTCATCTGGGAAGAAAAAGCGATGGTTTCCCGGGGACCCAAACCCTCTGGCGTGGCCTTCAGCGTTTGGATACAGCCACTGAAATGTATGCCATTTTTACGAAACAAGAATATCCTCGTCCTATACAATCTGGCCCCTGATCCCCCACTGTGTCAAGTATGGGTAAAGACCAGCTTTTTAAAGGGGGTTTAGGCCCGCCTTCCAGCCAAGCAGAGGGAGGTGGACGGGAAGATTTTCTGACCGGATTCAATTTGACTTTGACGTTTCCCTGAGGCTGTCCGAGAATAAGTATAGTTTTTACAAGATTCATGCTACAAATCTCAAGATAATGTTTTTGGATTGATTACCATCTTTGGATGAAAGAAAGCCAAGAATCAATCACCAATTAATTAAGGAATTTCGAATTGAGGAATTGAAGATGTTTATTGATTTTATTTCCTAAATTTTTAAATCCCTAAATTTAGTACGGCATTTTGAGAAATAATTTGGTAACATCTTAAAAAATTCGGGTATAATCTCATTTACTGGTAGGCCATGCGGGTCTCTTTTTTAAAGGAGGCAACATAGCGTTTTGGGGCAAGTCCTATGAACGATGTTCCCATTATCAGAGAACAGCGGTTACAAGAGATCAATAACTACATTTTCCGGATGCCCAGTCTTTCTACAACGGTTACAAAAGCTCTGGAAATCTGTAACGATCCGAATAGCTCACCCAATGATCTGAACCGCGTCATTTCCCTTGATCCTGTGCTTACCGGACAGGTACTAAGGATAGTCAATTCAGCTTATTATTCTATTCCTAATAAAATCACTACCTTGACTCGTGCGATCATTATGCTGGGTGTTAATACCGTTAAAAACCTTGTTTTAAGTACGGCCATAATAGAAAGCATGGGCGGAAAAAGGTCCTTCAAGGCCCTTTCATCAAGAGATTTTTGGACCCATTCCATTTGCGTTGGTGTGGTTGCCAAGTCATTGGCCGCCATCAAGGATATCCCAGTGGCAGAACGGGAAGAGTATTTTGTGTCCGGACTGTTGCATGACCTGGGTAAGATTCTTCTTGATATCCTATTCCCGGGAGAATATGCCCAGGCATTGGAATTGGCCAAATTCGAACAGGAGATTCTGTTCAGGGCAGAGGATTCTGTTATTGGGATCAATCACAATATGGTGGGAAAGATGATTGCCGAGAAATGGCATTTGGGGGAGGCTTTGATTGATTCGCTTTTCTATCACCACAATCCTGATAAAGCAAAGGACGAAAACCGCCAATTTATCGCGATTGTGGCATTGGCAAATATATATGCTAATAATTTTAAGATAGGTTCCTCAGGAGATCATTTTTCTGAAGACCCGGTGAAAAAATACCTTCTTGAGCAAGTTGGAGTTAACTGGAGCACGCTTTCTGACCTTCGTGAAAATGTTTTAGAAGAGATAGAGAAGGCCAGGATTTTCCTGCAAGCCATTAAAAAAGGTTAGCCCTATGAACATAAGGTTTTGGGGGGCAAGGGGTTCGATACCGTGCCCAGGCCCACATACCGTGAAATACGGCGGAAACACACTTTGTCTTGAAATTGGTTTTGAAGATCTGGACAGGCTTATCATTATCGACGCCGGCACCGGCATTAGAGAGCTCGGCAGTTATTTAGTGGCTCGCTACCCTCACAAGGGCCCGATTAAAGCCGAGATTTTTCTGACCCATACACATTGGGACCACATCCAGGGATTTCCTTTTTTTGGACCAATTTACATGCCGGGAACACATATCAAGGTCTGTGGGCCAGTTACCTATGAAGAAGATACCCTTGAGGACGTTGTGGGTGGGCAGTTGAAGTATCGTTATTTTCCGGTACGCCCTACAGAACTTGCATCTGATATAGAGTATGTCAATCTCAAGGAGGGTCGCTTTGACCTTGGGGATGGTATAATACTTACCACAAAATACCTTAACCATACCCTACTCTGCCTTGGCTATCGTTTCGTATATCGTGGCAAGGTTTTTTGTACGGCTTATGATACTGAACCCTTTCAGAATATTTTCTCTACCGATCCCGATGACCCATCCTATGATGAGGCCATGGCCAGGGAGGCGCAGCAGGTGGCTAATGAAGAAAATCAACGGTTGGAAGATTTTTTTTCAGGTGCTGATCTCCTCATTTACGACACACAATATACGCAAGAAGAATATGAATCCACCAAGACCGGCTGGGGCCACTCTCCTATTGAATATGCCATCGCCTCGGCAAAGCGTTCAGGTGTCAAGCGCCTGGCCTTATTTCACCATGACCCTATGCGGACTGATGCCCAGCTAGATGAGCTAACTAAAAAGTACTGCAACCCGGATTATGCAGGCAACATAGAAGTCTTTTTTGCCAGTGAAGGAATGCAGGTTGAGATCTAGGAGGCTGTCCTTTAACCATCGTATTCCGGCGGTATTCCGCGGACACCATACTTAATTCATTGGTTTTGGCTTAGGCCCGGGTTTCCCGGCTTTTAACCTGAGGCCTGTTATTCCCTCCAGCACCTCGATGAAGGCTCCATCTCCCATCGGCCTGCCTGTTCTCTCGTGCTTCCTGATAGTCTCGGCGATGCCGGTCTCCAGGGTTTTCACCAGAAAAGATTTCCAGTCCTCTTTCACCATTGCCAATAAGGGCTCAGGCTTCACCAAGCCATCCCCATGCCCGGATATGTGGGCTGCGGTATTGCTCCAGGGCCACTTATCCGGAGCGTCCACCAGCCCGGCCCGCACAGGATTCATCTCTATGCACCGGATGCATGCAAGAAGGTGGCTCTGTTGCATTACACAAGAGGCGAACCTCCCCTGCCACAAATGCCCACGCCAACCCTGGCGGAAATTGACTCTTCGAGTATACCGACGATGCGCTTCACCGATGGCAAGGCGCAACCCATCCCGATTGGAGGGTACAGCGATCATGTGGTTGGGCATCAGGCAGTAGCCCCATATGTCAACGGCATGTTTTCGGCACCAGTGAGACATCAAATCGATGTACGCACGGTAGTCCTCGTCGGTGAAAAATGGCTGCTGCCGGCGGTTGCCGCGCTGGGTTATGTGATGCGGATAGTGGGGTACAACGACTCTTGCGATTCTGGCCATGGACTTGATTATAGACGATCCTGTCGCATTATATCAAAAAATCAGTATGGTGTCCCCCGAATTTGCAGGCGAATTATCAAGAAAGAGGTTATCCCGTATCCATTACTATGGGAAATGCAAAGTCAGTTGATATTTATGCCGAATCTTCAGCGGGGGTGCTTAAGATCGATGCGAAGGCTGGCAGAGCCAAGGGTAATTGGCCGATAGCAAAAAATGCCGTCAAGGAAGATGTGCATTATGTATTTGTACATTTACAGACTGACAAAATGATAAAGAATAACGTTCCCCCAGAATATTTCGTGGTTTCCGGGAAAGAGATCCTATCAGAAGACCTCATTGATGCGTGGGAAACAAGAGAAGGTGTCAGATATAAGACCTTGAACACAGATAGATATAAAGGAAAGTGGGATAAACTGCCGCCACCATAGAGGACTTCGTCATTCAGGCCAACTTATTATCGGGGTTTCTCCCGATCTGGCTCTATTCCCAGCCAATGCCTGGCATCGATGTCCGGTTTCGATTTAGAAAATCCCTTTTTTTCCTTTGACGAATACCAAGTCGAATAGTTCTGGAGATCAGGTATAGCATCAAACTTAATGAGGACAAGAGGCGTTGTCGTTGATTGGTAAGGTTGTAGTAACTATGCTTTAATTGGAAGACCAGCTTTGTCTTTAAAGGATCCAACTATTATCATAACAACATCAATCAAAGCCCATATTCCTAATCCACCTAACGTTAGTAGTTGCAATATCCCTGTACCAATTTTTCCAACGAAGAAACGATGAACTCCAAGCCCGCCTAAGAAAAAGGCAAGCAAGAGTGTAGGTACAAAACCTTTTTCACTTTTTTCGATAACAGCTTCGTTCATAATAAACTCTCCTTTATTATAATAGATTTAACAACCTAACCAATCAACGATATAAACGATAAGAACACAGGAAATTGAATTGAATAATAATTCATATCTTTAACTTTCGTACGTCGCAATCTTCTGAAAGGTTTGCCCTTTGGTAAAAAAACTCAAGCCTTATTGTTCAGCTACTATCATATCGGCATCTTAATAGGGAAACTAAAGTTTTTTTTCGTTTTTACGGATTTATTTTTCTGGAGAGCCATTCAGGTTCTACTCGGGAGATGAGAGCAAAAAGACGGAAGGCCTTGTACTATAGTATTCTTGCCAAACAATGAAACCGCAAATATGTAATGTTTAGGGATCTCAAAGGACCACTTGGCGTCAAAGCTATCATTCAGCCTTTGAATGACTATATGACCCTCTATGTAATCCAGTGTTTTGCCAAAGTTGCCGTCCCTCTGTTTAATCTGGTCAGGCGCAAATGGTTTTCCCAGTAGTTCTCTGTTCATGGTTTTTCTCCTTCTGAACGAAAAAAGGGCAGCCAGCTAATGCCGACTACCCCGTGGTTAATGGTTTATGGCGATTGCATGTTCGCCTACCTCTATGCCTCATATGATACGACTCACCTCCTTCCATGGGCTATTGAAGGCATCTCATCGATTTAGAGAGATACCTTAATGGACTTGTCGCCAGATCCATCGATGGTTTCTGAATGAAAGTTCTGTTCGTAATGAATGACTGTATTTATGGGGAAATGTAGGGTTCATGCGGGTGTTGATATGGTTATTTGAATTTAGTTGAAATTATTAGGATTATGGGTTAGATTGAGTAATTATATATGCTTCTCGCCGGGAACATAGCTTGCCAAAGCCAAAATTTGTAAGAAGTGACGCTTCCGTAAGGCACTGGCAGTTGGCTTTTGGTGGTGGCCTGCCTGTGCGTTGCACGCAGACAGGCCGTACCTTCACATCCCACAAACCCATATGATCGAATGCATTTGTAATATCTGGATAATTCAAATTATGTTGTTTCGAATTTTTTAACTATAAACAGGAAATTTTTTGCACAACTCGAATACCTCTTTTGATACCCGGTCCAACACATCTTTATTCTCATGATTTACCATGGCAGCATCGATCAAATCAGCTATTTTGACAATCTCCGGTTTTCCCATTCCCCTGGAGGTAACGGCTGAACTTCCCAATCTCAATCCGCTGACTGTTCCCGGACTGTCCGAGTCAATGGGAATGACATTCCTGTTTGCTATTACCCCAACGAATTCCAGAAACTTTTCAGCGGCATTTCCTTTCAACCCCTTTGGCGTTACGTCAACGAGTACCTGATGGTTGTCGGTACCCCCCGTGACGATTCGATAGCCTTTCTTGTCAAGCTGTTTTGCAAGGTAGGCGGCATTTTCAAGCGTCTTCTTTTGAATATCCACAAATTCCGGCTCCATAGCTAGTTTGAAAATGAGCGCCTTTGCGACAATAAGATTGACCGCACTTGTTCCCTGGCACCCGGGAAATATAGCACTGTCAATCTTTTTGCCGTAGTCCTGCTTGCATAAAATTACTCCACCTCTACCGCCCATCATTGTTTTATAGCATGTGAAAGTCACAAAATCGCTGTGAGGTACCGGGCTGGGGATAACCTTTGCAGCAACGAGACCCCCAAGGTGTGCCATATCTGTAAAAAGATATGATGATACCTCCTTGGCTATTTCGGCCATCTTCTCATAATCGATAAGTCTGGGATATGAACTGGCCCCAGCCACGATCATCCTCGGCTTGAATTTATGGGATAATTCCCTTACTTCATCATAGTCGATAAGTTCGGTTTTGTTATTCACACCGTAATGATTGAATTCAAAGCATCTACTGGTTATTGAAGCCCGATGTCCGTGGGAAAGATGTCCCCCGTGTGGAAGGCTCATCGCAAGGATTCTATCTCCCATTTCAAGGACGGAAAAATAGACCGCCAGATTGGCCGAGGTGCCGCTGTGTGGCTGAACATTTATATATTCCGCGCCAAATAGTTGTTTGCCCCGTGAAATTGCCAAGTTCTCCACTTCATCCGCATATATGCAGCCTGCATGAAATCGCTTGCCCGGATACCCCTCAATTGTCTTGGTATTGAAAACAGATCCCAGAACTTCCATGATTGACCGGGGCGAATGATTTTCAGAAGCGATAAGATCAATTGTGTTTTCTATTCTTGATTCTTCCTTTTTAATAAGCTCAGCCACTTCAGGATCATCTTTAGATAAAAATTTCATAATGTACTCCTTATTCTGAGAAATCCTACGCTCGGCAACTTATGTAGAAGCTCCTTTCAACTATTCCGGACTATTCCGGGGGCACCATACTTAATTCATTGGTTTTGGCTTAGGGTTCGCGCAAAAATAACTTCACAGAATTGGCGCCCAGATTTAGGTTAGC
>JAUUWD010000308.1 GCA_030589225.1 Desulfobacteraceae bacterium
AAATACCACGCTGTCTCACCTCATTATGAACCCTCGTCCTATCCTCCAAATACAAAGCTGTAATATGCGGCGGTTCTATAGCATGTCTTTATTCCTCTATACTATTGTGAATCGGGCTGTCAAAGGCTGCGATCGACAGAAAATAGTTAGCCCTAGTTATCTTTTGGACATATAGTAACCTCTCTTTTTCACAAGAAAAATTTGGCAATCATTTGATAACTTGTTGAAAACAATGGTAAATTTTGTGGCCAGCTTTAATCATAAGTTTCAGGTAGTTAATCAAGGGTAGTTCTTTCTGCAAGAGTTTTCGAAGAATGACTATCTCCTGTTTTTTCTATTTTTTAAAGCTTTTTGTTGATTTTCATTTTATTGTGCTTCAGAATTTTGTACTTGGGCGAGCGTTCACTGGAGGAAGGGTGAGATAGGAGTAAACATCTGAGACTCCCGACGGAACAAGCATGCCATCAGGAGTTAGGTAGGCACATGTTGAGTGGTTTCTCTATCGGAAATCCCCTTAAAATTGGATTAAGTTTGCAAAAGGGAATCTACGACCCTTTCTAAATGATTGACTGTGCTGCACTCTCTTGCGAAAGAGCAGTAAGGTAGGTATCGCTTCATCTCTGAGTCTCCTATGCCCCAGAAAGATGGCGATTCAGGGTTGAGCCAGATGAGTTTCTTATTACTTTCATGGATTAAATTTAGAATATCTGTTTGAGGGTTCCCATAATTATTCCGAGCATCGCCTAAAATGAGGACCGTAGTCTTATTGCTTACCACATCCAGCCACTTTTCTTTAAAATCCAGCAATGACTGCCCATAATCAGTCCGGCCCAAAAATATCCCGAGCCCAACACCCCTCTGAAGCCTCACCAAAGCCTCTTCAACCGGGTATTCCTCGAATATATGGCTGACCTCTACAAGGTTTGAACAAAAAATAAAGGAACGGATCTTGGCCACCTCCTCATTGAGACCGTAAAGAAAAAGCAGCATAAAACGTGCAACCGTTTGTACTGAGCGACTGACATCGCATAGGACCATAAGATCCGGCCTGTTGATTTTCTTAGCTTTCCATTGCGGACTAAAAATGAGTCCTTGGTAAGCGACATTTTCTCGGAGGGTCTTTTTCAAATCCAATGCGCCCCTTTTGGAGGTCTTCCTTCTTCTTGAATGAAGACTATTGAGACGTTTTACCATCTTTTTGATGATCACATGAATGCGTTGAAAGTCTTGTTGCTCCAAATTGGACAGCCTGATATCTCTAAGGTACCTTTCCAGTATCTTTTCGGTCGCAGATCCTGCAAACAGGGAAAATTGCTGCTCAACAAAATTTCGTACATTTTCAAAAAGGAGAGTCTTTGCCTTTTTCAATGCATGTACCTTTTGTTGAGAGGGACGGTCATGTTCCCTTGAAAGTCGTTGAATGTCTTGATTAAGATCCTCTTGCCCCATGCCCTGGAGAATCCGTTGAATGTACAGGCTCTTCTGGGTGAAAAACCAGATTGAGCTGATGTCTGCTTCCCGGGCAGCTTCTCTCATGGAAAGGGACAGGCCCGTATTGTCTCCAGACAGAAGCATCCAGGTAAGCGGGGAGTCTTCCTTGGCGGGTTCCGAATCTGGCGTTGAGCAGGAATTTGTTTCAGGGTCTATAAAATCGTCAAGGGAATAAAAGCGGTCGAAACAGGAATCAAAAAGCGCCTTGTCGTGCCTGGACTTTGCTAAGGTAGCAGACAGGGAAGTCTTAAGGATCTGCCTGTTGTCATAGCCCATCAACCTCAGAGCGTTCATGGCGTCTATACTTTCAGATACAGATATGCGCACACCGGATCCCCGAAGGGCAGCAATCAGGTCTTGAAGGACATGCTCCATGGTTTCATTCTCAGACCTTTTTTATGGCCTTTTCCGCGATATCATAAAGGCGCCCACTGACAATTTCGATATCCTCCTCGAATTTTAGAAAGACATTAAACGTGTCCCGGATCAGGTCCTGATCCAGTTTTGAAGAATGGAGAAGCACTAAGACCTTGGCCCAGTCAATAGTTTCGCTGACGGAAGGGAGTTTTTTGAGGTCTAAATTTCTGACCTGCTGAATAAAAGAAACCAGTTGGGCGCTCAGATCTTTCGAGATATCGGGCACATGGACCCGGATGATCTCTCTTTCAAGTTTTGTATCCGGAAAAGGAATAAAGAGATGCAGACACCTACGTTTGAGAGCTTCACTCATTTCTCTTGTGTTATTGCTGGTCAAAAACACGAAAGGCTGTGATACGGCATGTATTGTGCCAATCTCCGGAACGGAGACCTGAAAATCAGACAGGATCTCTAACAAAAAAGCCTCGAATTCCTGATCCGATTTGTCCACTTCATCCACCAAAAGAACCACGCCCTCCTTTTGCAGGAGCGAATTCAACAAAGGCCTTGGTTCAAGAAAATGTGTGGAAAAGAAGATGTCATCGTACTTGTGGAGTTTGGACATGGACGCAGCTAACCCTTCCGCTCCCTTCAAAACATCACTTAACTTATCCTTTAAAATTTGGGTGTACAATAACTGCTTTCCGTATTTCCATTCATAGAGTGCCTTTGATTCATCAAGCCCTTCATAACATTGAAGCCTGATGAGCGGGACCTCGAGATAGGTTGCCGCAACTTTTGCAAGCTCTGTTTTTCCGACCCCGGCAGGCCCTTCCACGAGAATGGGCTTGTCCAAGTGATAGGCAAGATATATGGTTGTGGCAATCTGCTGGCTACACACGTAACCTGCGCGTTCAAATCCCTTTTGTATGTTTTCAATGGTATCGAGTTTTTTGTTATGATGCGGTTTCATAAAACCCCCCATTTGCAATAATACTTTCCCCAAGCGGCAGTCATTACATTAGGTTTTTCTTCCTCATCATACGTCCCCACAACCCAGACGGGAGTGGGAAACACAAAAGTTCTTGCGCCTATTGATCTTTTCATGAAGGTTCTCCCTTGATCTAGTAACCCAGGTTTTCACCGACCAGTTTTACGTGGATGCGGCCTTTGATCATGTGGCCTTCAATGATGCTCCACATGTTGCAGATACGCGGGGGCGACTTACAATCGGCACACAGTCCGGTCTCCACACAAGGGTTGTTGAGCCCCAGGCGAATGGCGTTGACTGGTCCCGCGTAGTGCTTGACCCTAAGCATGGCCGAGTCCAGGTCCGGAGCCACCTTATTCATACCCACCACCAGGATGACTTTCTTAGGTCCGAATGTCATAGCAGCTACCCGGTTGCCCATGCCATCAAGGT
>JAUUWD010000081.1 GCA_030589225.1 Desulfobacteraceae bacterium
GATGCTGTGTAAGACGCCTGACATCACGGCAACAACACCAGGAAAAAAAGTGTATGCATCGATCCGTCCTGAGGATGTGGAAGTATTTACGGAACCAACTCAAGCCAGGGAGAACCTGTTCAAGGGTACCATTGCCCATAAAGCGTACTTGGGTAACTTTCTGTACTTTTTCGTAAACATAGATGGCACTATGATCAGGGTGCAGGTTTCGCATCACGTGCCGAAAGAAGAAGGACAAGAACTCTACCTGTTTCTCAACCCGGAAAAATGTATGATCTTATTCTGACTAAAAAGTTGTAGGGCTTAGGGGTCACATCTTATTACTTCAACAATTTCGGCAAAGCCCTCTCCCCCCTCTTGGCTTGCCACAAAGGCCGGCAAGTACTTCATGCGGTCGGCAAAGTGGAGAATATTTTTCACTCCGGCGGTGTAAGGAAAGTATTGAAACATGGGCTCGTCGTTGGGTGAATCACCGCAGAACAGAAAACGTTTTTTGTTGGCATCCAGATCCAGCCCCCAACGCTCCTGAACAAAGATTTTTGTCATCCCAAGCTTGTCGTAGTTACCGAACCATCCATTAACATGGATGGAAGAGACCTTGCATATTGCGCCATACTTTTTGAAGATTTTACAGATCCGGTCTACAGATGCCCGATCCAGTGGTTTAACGTCTTCGCAATAATCAATGCCTAAGTCAGTCTCCCGATAAAGCTGGTCGCTGGCAATGGCTGTGCCTGGAACCGAGGCCAGGATTTCATCCCGAATTCGGGCTAGGCGTTGCCGTTTATCGGCTCTAACATCTTCTGGATCCAGGAATCGCTTCCTCAGTCTTCGTTCTCTTTCATCAAACCAGAAATAAAACGCACCATTTTCTCCGACGATTCCATCTATTGGCCACATACGGGCAATATGGTCACACCATCCTGCAGATCGGCCTGTAATGGGAACCACCCTGAGACCGGAATCTTTCAGTGCCCACAAGGCCTGGTAGGCAACGGAGCGAATCTTGCCGAAATTAGTAAATGTGTCATCGATATCAAAAAAAATACCGATAATTTTTTTTACGATGTCAGCATGGATAGTGTCGATATAGGGGATCATAATCACGTCTCCACTTTTATCCAATCAGTGTTATTATGATTCTTTATAAACCAAAGTTACCCATTTGCCAACTTCCCATTTCGAAATTCCCAATAGAGCTCCTGATAAACTTAACTTTCTGTATCATGATTAATTTGTTCTTGTGCCAAAGTCTAATATCCGCTAATTTAGATCCCTTATTAGATAATGGAAGGTGCTGCAGCGGTTTCAGGCAATTTGAGGTGTGCGTTGCGTAAAGACATGTAGAAAGCATTCATAGTGAGCTTTGCAAACTTATAATAATTTTGATTATAGTTGCAGCTGTGGCAATGCTCATCGTGCTGAAATCAAATAAAGAGGAAAAGGTTGTAGATATTCATGATTAAACATATTCCTTATAGACATTCCACCTTTACGAGAATATAAAGAAGATATTCCCCTTATGGTTCAGTACTTTTTGAAACGGCTTTCCAAAGAGATTGGAAAACAGGTCAAAGGTGTTTCCCCGCAGGCTATGAATCTATTGATCTCCCAACCCTGGCAGGGAAATGTAAGAGAACTCAAGAATTGTCTGGAGCGGGGAATGATCCTGTGTAAAAACCAGGTTATTGCTTCTAAGGATCTGGCACTTGACCAGGTGAGGTTTACGCAAAACCATGCTCAGATAAACGTCTCTATTCCCCCTGAAGGTATCTCCCTGGATGAGGTTGAAAGCTTTCTTATAAAGGAAGCCCTCTCAATGGCCCAGGGAAATCAATCCAAGGCTGCCGCGGTCTTGAAGATTACCAGAAACACCATGCGCTACCGGATGGAGAAGTATGGAATTAAACCTGGTGCATGATATCCACCATATGGTGGTGCAAATCAAGCAAAAATAATTATACCTTTTCTCTGATTTATGTTAGAGTACTTTTTTATAGGAAGATAAAGGGTTGATATATATAGGGGATTGATTTTGTAAGGCATCAATTTCTATGCCTAGCATTAAAATGGTATATATTCAAAGTGAATAAAAGTGTAAAGTTGGAGATAATTGGTCAGCAATGTGTATTATTGTTCAGGCCACGGGCAGGTTCATCACCCTGGGTGGGTGGGGCATTGCTATCCGGTCTGTGCTGGTTCATAAATACTAATTTTTAAAAGGAGGAATAAGATGAGAAAGATGAAAGGTGTATTTTTGTTTTCAACCATTTTCGTCCTACCCTTGTTTTTGTTGGTAGCAACCCTGGTAGCGGTGCCACAACAGACCTTTGCACTGGAAGACAAGGTTGTCATTGTCACTTCATATCCCAAGGACCTTACCGGCCCCTTTAAGAAGGCATTTGAGAAGAAGTATCCTGCCATAAAGGTAGAGATTCTGCAGAAGAAGACGTCAGCAGGGGTGAAGTATATTCAGGAAACATCAAAAGGCAATATGTCAGACCTCATGTGGGCCTCGGCTCCGGATGCATTCGAGGTTCTGAAAGGTGACGGTCTGTTGACCAAATATACGCCCAAGGCAAAAGGGATACCAGAAAAAATCGGTTCTTATCCAATCAATGATCCTGATGGCTATTACGTTGGTTTCGCAGGATCAGGCTATGGAATAATGTGGAACAATCGATATTTAAAGGCGAAAAAAATTCCGGTCCCAAGGGAGTGGGGCGACCTGAAAAAGGCTGTCTATCATAACCACGTGGGCATGTCCGCGCCGTCGCGTTCTGGCACTACTCATCTGACGGTGGAAACAGTTCTCCAGGGCGAGGGCTGGGATAAAGGTTGGGCAACATGGAAGGAGATCGCTGGCAATTTCAAGATGGTCACCGAGCGCAGCTTCGGCGTTCCCGAAGGTGTCAATAGTGGTGACTTTGGCCTTGGCGTTGTGATTGACTTTTTCGGGTTTTCGTCCAAGGCTACTGGATTTCCCGTTGACTTTGTATATCCAACGGTCACGACCTTAGTTCCAGCGAATATTGCCATCATAAAGAATCCACCACACCCAAAAGCGGCTGCCGCTTTCATCGAGTATTTGCTATCAATAGAAGGACAGGAACTGCTGCTGGATCCTGGGATTCGCCGTCTTCCCGTCAATCCAAAGACATATGCCAAGGCGCCTAAGGACTTCCCTAACCCATTCAAGGACAAATCCATTGGCGCGGCAGTAAAGTTCAATGTGGTGCTATCCAAAAACCGGTATAATATCGTCAACTCCCTATTCGACGTGATGATCACTTACCGTCGCGGGGATCTGGTAAAGGCGACTGGGGCAATTCAAAAGGCTGAGGCGGCTTTGGCCGGCAAGTCCAACACCAAGGCCGAGGCCCTGATCAAAGAAGCGCGCGCCCTTATAGCGGCAATGGCGATCTCCGAGGCCGAGGCCGTCGATGCAAAGTTCCCTGGTGTCTTTACCTCTGACGTCTTTAAAAAGCGCAAGAAGGCGAGCGTGAAGGTGCCACCGCGGCAAGCCGAGATCGAGGAGAAGTGGGATTCATTTACCAAGAAAAACTATGCTGAGGCCAAGGCAAAGGCCGAAAAGGCCCTTTCAATGCTTAAATAGTACGGTTGGTTAATCGGATTAGACTGGAGGAGCTGACCGGCTCCTTTACCGCCGCCCTTTAATGCCCCACCCGGGAGGGTGGGGATGGAGGAGGAAATTGAATTATTTCCTTTTTTCAAGCCCCGCCCGGAAGGGCGGGGTCGTTGACTAATCCGATTTTCTTATTTATTTAAGGCTGAAGGTCAGCCGGAGAGGGAGCTGAGTGGCAATTTCCGAATTCAGAAAACATCCGGGGCAGGCAGCGGTTATGCTGTTCATATTCCTGTTCCTACTGCTCTTCTTTGTGGTTCCTGTAGTCCAGGTGATTTTCGTCGCCTTCATGGACGCAACCACAGGAAAATTCACTTTACTTAACTTCAAGGATTTTTTCAACACTGCCCTGTTCCGTGAATCCTTCTGGAACTCACTATACGTGGGGGCCATGGCGGTAGTGATAGCTTCGGTGTTTTCAATGCCGCTTGCTTACTTCACATCGCGGTTCGAGTTCAGGGGGACTGTTATTATCCAGAGCCTCGGAATTATTCCCCTTATTATGCCGCCTTTCGTAGGCGCTGTAGCTATGTTGATGCTTTTCGGCCGCAATGGGAGCGTCAACCTACTACTCGAAAAATGGTTTGGGATCAACATCCCCTTCATGGAAGGGTTGAATGGCGTCATATTCGTCCAGAGCGTCCATTACTTTCCGTTTATTCTGATCAACCTTTCGGCGGCATTGCAGAACATTGATCGGTCCATGGAAGAATCGGCCCAGAATCTGGGATGCTCGGGCATGAGGCTGTTCCGGCGAATCGTATTGCCTCTTGCCATGCCAGGGTACGTGGCAGGTGCCTCGCTGGTATTTTTAAAGGTTTTCGATGACCTTGGTACGCCGCTATTGCTGAACGTAAACAACATGCTGGCACCCCAGGCCTACCTTCGAATCGCCTCCATTGGGATTAAGGATCCTATGGGCTATGTCATCTCCGTCTTCCTGGTGGTGGTCGCATTGGGCTCCATGTGGCTCGCCATGCTCGCGTTGAAGGGCAAAGAGTATGCGACCGTCCAGAAGGGCGGTGGTGGCCTTGTCAAACGCAGGATGCGACCATGGGAGAAGTTTTTTGCTTGGATCATTGTCCTAATAATTATGAGCCTGGTGTTGGCGCCACATTTTGGGCTGACGCTGCTGTCCTTTGGCACTATCTGGTCGTTCAGCTTGCTGCCCGATGCTTTTACTACTAACCATTTTGCCTCGATCTTTGCTGAGACCCCTGAGTATATGACCAATACAGTGCTCTATTCTTTCCTTGCTGGCGTCATCGATGTGGTGCTGGGCACGGCCATCGCCTATATCGTGATTCGCACCAAGCTAATAGGGCGACAATGGCTGGACTATATTGCCATGTCAGCCGTGGCGATTCCCGGTTTAGTCATCGGAATCGGATACCTCCGCACCTTCTTCGGCTACCACGTGCCCTGGTTGGAAAACCAGCCTTTCGCCACTTGGTGGGTGGCAATCGTGATAGCGCTATCGATACGCCGCCTGCCTTATGCTCTGCGTGCCTGCACAGCAGCATTACAACAGGTGAGTGTATCCTTAGAGGAGTCGGCTGAAAACCTTGGGGCTGGGAAGTTCTCTACTGTGCGCAAGATTGTCGTGCCGCTTATGGTCGGGGGCATTCTTGCCGGCTTTATAACAAGCTTTGCCACCGCTGCGGTTGAACTGGGAATGACCCTGATGCTGGTGTCAAGGAATTCAGATGGGCCTCTATCATACGGAATATATGTGTACATGCAAAGCGCTGCTGGACGTGGGTCGGGCGCGGCTCTCGGGATTGTGGCCGTGCTTGTCGTAGGGCTGTGTACTCTAATTTCCCACGTCGTCGTCGAGAGGCGCCAGAGGAAACTTGGCATGGGACAGACAAACTGAGACTAAGGACAGGAGTTGAAATATGACCAATGCCCAGAATAAAGCCGGAACCGGTTCTGGCGTAGGCGTGAGGTTGGAAGGTATTAACCTTTCCTTTGGCAAGACCCATGTGCTTAAGGGTATCGACCTTCAAATCGAGCCAGGTGAATTCTTTGCATTTCTCGGGCCTTCAGGCTGCGGCAAGACAACACTTCTTAGACTGATTGCCGGGTTTGAATCGGCCCAGGCAGGGCGGGTACTCATCGGGGATGAGGACGTGTCCCATCTACCGCCATGGCGACGCAATTTAGGCATGGTGTTCCAGAGTTACGCCCTGTGGCCACATATGACCGTGCGAAAAAATGTGGCCTTTGGACTTAAGGAGAGGCGTATGCCCCGCAGCGAGATAAAACAGCGTGTTGATAGTGTACTCGACCTTGTCGGTCTGCTGGAGCTCGCTGGCCGCAGGCCGTCTCAGCTTTCAGGTGGCCAGCAGCAGAGGGTTGCTCTGGCCCGGACAGTCGTTATCGAGCCTCAGGTGCTTCTGCTGGACGAGCCACTGTCCAACCTGGATGCCAAACTGCGCGTGCAGATGCGGCGTGAGTTACGGGACTTACAAAGGAAGCTGTCCCTGACCACAATTTTCGTTACCCATGACCAGGAGGAAGCCAATACCACTGCTGATCGCATTGCCGTCATCGATGATGGAATTGTACAGCAGATCGACACACCCATGGAACTCTACGACAGGCCTGCCAATCTATTCGTAGCCAATTTCCTGGGTGTGGCCAACGTGGTCGAAGGGAAAATGGAGGAGGAAGATGGCAGAGTTGTTTTTCGCTCCTCTGATGGTGCCGTGATATTCCCGATGAAGGGAGGGGACAAAGGCTCCGGCAGCATCGTCATTCGGCCTCAGAACCTGACTATCCGACCACAGGATGCAAAGCCAGTTCCCGGGACTACACGTCTGGAAGGGACGATTGATCACATAGAGTTTATCGGAGGTGTAGTCCGCTACCATGTCGCAGTAGGCAGGCATTTTATCCTTGTAGATGCGCCGCACCAGCGCGGTGAGGAGGCAATGCCAGAGGGAACCCAGGTGACCCTCTATCTCAATACCGATCAGGTCATTGGAATTGCTCATTGAGCCTCCGCCACGCAAACGAACATTCCCCTAGCCCCCGTGCCACTTCTATTTACAGGGCACAGATCGAAACGCTCCTATGTAACGGTCACTGGGGCACCAGTGCATGCTGAAGTGAGGACGACGACAAGGAAAGATCCAATGATCTCTGTTGGAGCCCTGGGAGCTGCCATGGCTGGGCTTATAATTGACTATATCTTAGTGAGAAAGAACTTTATTAATCTATAATAATTTAGTGAATATAGTATATTATTTTTTATAGTAATGGCGAACAAAAGGCAGAATCATAGGTTTCTAAGGTAGCTTAGAAGATAATCTCTAAAGAAGCTAGGGAAAGGCATTTAGCTGAACTTTGTGACATGTGGAAGATAATTTCAGGAATTTTTCTGGGCTGGACACTGGGAAGTAATGATTCTGCCAAT
>JAUUWD010000214.1 GCA_030589225.1 Desulfobacteraceae bacterium
CAAGTAGCAACGAGTCAAGCTGATATTAAGCTGGGGGTTTTTGGCTTTGACATTAATTTGGCATTTGAGCTTTGTCATTTGACATTCAGCCTTATAAACTTAAATATAGTGTAGCCCCTCTTGGGGGAAATCAAAGCCAGGTTCTCCCCCGCATAGCGGGATCTTCGATGGGCCTGGACTCTTTACTGGCAACTGCTGCAATTTGTGCTTGAGCAGGAAGAGCAATTAGATGAGCCAGAAGAAGGTGTGAAACTTCCGCTGCTCTTAAAGCCACAGGCTGACATGAGACGTTCCAGTTTGTCCCGGTTACAATGGGGACAGGACACTTTATCGTCACCGCCAAAAATGAGGGCCTCAAATTCCTCGTTGCAGTTTAAACATCTATATTCATAAATGGGCATATCTTTTACTCTCCATCAATAAAACTATGCTTCTTTCAGGCCTTCTATGACCGCCGCGGCCAGCAGGGGAAACATGATTTCGTGGTGACCCACGAGATTATAACCCTTGCCTCCATCCAGGGTAGGCCGGTGGACAACGTTGGTCATTGGTCGATAATGTCGAATAAAATCCATATTAACCGTGGTAAAGTTCCTTGCCTGGTATCCCAGATTCCTTACAAGGGTCAGGGCCTTAAGGAAAACTTCCGGCAGGATCACAGCAGACCCGAGATTAATGAAAATCCCCTCCTCCAATGTGGAAACAAGACGGGCGAATATACGAAAGTCCAGGTGAGATGCCTTGCCGATGGATGCCCCATCCACATTGGGATGAAAATGGATAATATCGGTTCCAATTGCCACATGAACCGTTACAGGAATATCGAGTTCGAAGGCCCTCGCCAGAAGGCTGTAACGGTTGTAAGGGAAGTTTTTCCTGATCAACATGGCACCTACCGATCTGCCAATACCCAGACCCTGTTTTGCTCCCTCTGAAATAGCTGTATTAAGGAGCGTTCCTGTTTCTTCTGCCATGCCAAATTTCCCGGTTCCGATTTGTCCTGCCACGTCTTCTGAGGTGCATCCAACCATGGCCACCTCCGCGTCATGTATGATTCCTGCGCCATTCATGGCAATGCTACTGAGGATCCGGCGATTCAGCAGGTCCAGAATAATCGGGTTAAGGCCAACCTTTATGGCATGGGCGCCCATGGCCAGGATAATTGTTTTGTCAGAGGCTGCAGCGCGTACAAATCGATCAACGATTTCAGTAAAATCATTTCCAGCAAGAATCTTTGGCAACGATTCCAACCACCGGTTCATAGAACCCCCAGGTTGCCACGCATTGCCAAAATCATCGACTTTTACCTTGCTGGGCCTCTTTTTCAGGGGATAGGATTTTATTTCATCCAACGATATGGGTGTCCATTTAGACATTATATAGTCCTATTCATCCGATAAATGCCTTTGGAAAAGTATGTAATCGACCAAATGGCACAGGATATGACCAGCCAGGATATGCGTCTCCTGGATCCTGGGGGTCGATTCAGTATTTGCTACAAGAGCTAAATCAACCAGATTCACAAGTTTCCCTTCGTCGCTACCTAAGAAGCCTGCCGTATATATTCCCCGGCTACGGGCATCATTCACTGCCGACAAGAGGTTTTTGGAATCTCCGCTCGTACTGATGACTAAGAGAATATCCCCTTCTATTCCCAGGGCTTTTACCTGCTTGGAAAAAATATCATTAAATGAGTAATCGTTTCCAATACTGGTTATGACCGAACTATCGGTAGTCAAGGCCAATGCGGGGAGGGGAGGGCGCTCAAAGGTGTATCGATTGACAAATTCAGCCGCAATATGCTGGGCATCAGCCGCGCTCCCACCGTTTCCACATAGCATCAATTTGCGGTCGCTGGTGAAGGCTGCGGCAGTCTTCTCGGCCAAAAGGATCAGTTTTGATATATTTTCCCTGACAAATGTTTCCTTAACCTTCAAACTATCTGCAAGGATTTTTTTAATAATCTCTTCCAATTAGAATTCCCTGGTCGTCATTCATTATATAAAAAATATAGCCTTTAGGACTGTTTGTCAACAACCTCACACTTTGTGTCAGGGAAACGCCAAAACCCCAGCCAAAGGGTAGCTGCTCATCTGCCTTTTATTATTCTTGGAAAAGTACTCTATTAAAGCGTATCGAAATGGTAACTTCTTAATAAGCCAGGGTAATCCCGCCGTAGTTTATCCCGCACTTTATGCGTAGCGGGAATGAAGATTGTGTGTAAGTGGCTGTCATTACGGCGGAAATGTGAATTCACTAAATAGTAGCAAAACAGATTTGGTCTGAACTTATTGAGAACTTACTTTTTTTTGTTGAAAACGCCTTTCTCGTATGCTACAAAAGCAAAAATTATGCAGTCGTGCCAAGCTATTAGTGTTACCGAATACGTTTTTCACAGGATTTGTGGGATTGCTGTTAAGGGAGGATGGGACAAATCTTTGGACAAAGTGTGAGGCAAAAAAAGATTTAAATCTAAAACAGGATCAAAGGAGGTTACTATGACAAAAAGTGATATAATTGCTGAGATTGCTAATAAAAGCAACCTAACCAAGGCCGATGCCGAAAAGGCTCTTAATTCATTTGTTGAAATTACAAAGGATACCTTGAAGAAAGAAGGAAGACTGGCTCTGGCAGGATTCGGATCCTTTATTGTTTCCGAAAGGAAGGAAAGACAGGGCCGGAACCCCCAGACCGGAGAAACAATGACCATTAAAGCAAGCAAGACCGTAAGATTCCGTGCTGGTAAGGCCTTGAAGGAAAGCTTATAGACAAAAAGGTGGTTTTATACGCCTCTTTGGAAGAAAGTGCGGGCGGGTTTCCAGAATGGGTTTCCCGCCTCTTATCTTAGATCGATTTGTGCGAGTTTCCGGATAGCGTCTGCCACCACCTTTAATTCTCTATCTTGTATGGTTCTTACATCCAGGAGGACAGTCTCCTTTTCGACTCTCCCGATTATTGGTGGGTCATAGGATCTCAGCCATGTCTCCATAAACTGGCAAGACAACTTCCCGGGAACCATGCAAAGCAGGCGACTGGGCAACTCTGAAAGCGGGAGCGCACCGCCACCTGGTCTGGAATTACCATCCGCCAGTTCAAGGGAGAAATTTGCGGTCTTCATTTTTCCGACCAGCTTGAGCAGGCGCTCCGCCTTTTTTGCAAGTGACTTGTAGGGCTGACATATCATCCTGAGAGTGGGAATTTCTCTTAAGGCAGCACTTTCATCCCTGTACATTCTCAGTGTTTCTTCCAGTGCCAGAAGTGTCAGTTTATCGATTCTCAGTGCCCTGTTGAGGGGATTTTTTTTAATTGCCTCGACCACATCTTTTCTCCCCAGAATTATTCCGGCCTGTGGCCCGCCCAGCAACTTGTCACCGCTGAAAGTAACCAGATCCGCACCTTGATCCAGGGCCTCTTTAACGGTGGGTTCCTTTACAAGCCCATATTTTGAGAAATCCACGAGACACCCGCTGCCCAAATCCTCCATCACAGGAATTGTATATCGTTTACCCAGTTCTACAAGCTCGGTTAAGGGTACTTCTTCCGTGAAGCCAACGATCTGATAATTACTCGTGTGTACCTTCAAGAGTAGGGCTGTTTCAGGACCAATTACTTCCTCGTAATCCCAGAGATGGGTTTTATTGGTGGCTCCCACCTCAACCATTTTTGCCCCGCTTTTCTGCATCACTGCAGGGATGCGAAAGGACCCGCCTATCTCTACGAGCTGCCCGCGGGATACTACCACCTCACGTCCCTTTGCCAGTGTTTCAAGGGAGATAAGTACAGCAGCGGCATTATTGTTGACAATCATGGCAGCCTCTGCTGAGGTAAGTTCTTTGAGAATATTCTCCACATGGGTGTACCTGCTTCCCCGCTTACCCTGATCAAGATTATATTCCAGGTTGCTGTATCCCCCGGCAAGCTGTCTGAACTTTTTCAAAACACTCTCTGCTAAGATCGATCTGCCCAGATTTGTATGTACTATAACTCCCGCGGCATTAATCACTGGCCTCAGGCTTGGCCGGGATATCTCTTTCAGCCTTTCGGCCACTTGGCCCGAAACAGATTCGAGACTTAGTTCAGAAATCTTTGAGATTTTTTCTTTCTGGATATATATCCGGAGCTCATCCAGCACCTGGTGTATGGCATTCAGAACCAATGATCTGGGGTAGGAACTTGAAATATCTTTTAGCCCGGGGCTCATCAATAGACGGTCTACCGATGGTATATTCTTGAACAGGGACTGTTTATGGGTAGTCATTATCTTGAATTCTCCTTTGCCATCATTATTTTGTTGAATGTTGACCTGTTTTTCTAAGTAGTGTCTGAACGAAAACCTCGAAATATGGTTTTCCAGTTTTACTCGAAA
>JAUUWD010000091.1 GCA_030589225.1 Desulfobacteraceae bacterium
GCAATTCAGCATCTGGCGGGCATGAGCACGTCAAAGGTGATTGTTGCGATCAACAAGGATGCGGATGCCCCCATATTTCAGAAGGCTGACTACGGTGTAGTTGGCGATCTCTTCGACGTGGTCCCGGCCCTGACCGAGGAAGTGAAAAAGTATCTGTAGATTTCAGGAATAAGGTTTTGGGATTACCGCCGGGACGGAAGTATTTCTAATAACGGGGCAGTTGGGACAATAAGGCACAAGGCGTAAGGCATAAGGTCCGCCAGGAAAGGGCGGATTTCCGGCCCTGCGCCCTAAGCCTCGCGCCTTTTATTATTTAATTGACAAGGCATAAAATTTCAATAAACTTATGCGTATAAGTAAATCCTGGCGGTGTAGCTCAGTTGGTCAGAGCATGCGGCTCATATCCGCAGAGTCACTGGTTCAAGTCCAGTCACCGCCACCAATAATAAAGTATTCCGGTATTGACATTTTTCTGATCGGCCTTATTATCTCAATAATCCAAACCCAAATATGAGCCTTACACAAATGGCCTATTTGCCCTTTAATGACGATGATATTTTTACGATAAGCGAGGCCCTTGATATTGCGGAGGACGCGACAGGGAACTTCTATAAATTCTCCCTGGGCCAGTGGAAAAGGCACAGATACGATGTCAAGACCCTTGCTTCCTTGAGGGCGAATGAGATAGCCCAACAAGCATTTGCATTGTTGAACAAAGGAGCAAGGGCGATCAGCGGCTTGGAATCAAATACGAAAAGCCGCGACTTTTACTTCATATGCCTTCAAGATCACCAGATACTGAAGGCATTGAATAGGGACAAAGCCCTTGGGCTTCTACCCCTTCTTGTATATGTTTTTACCCACGAGCTGATTCATATCGTGAGGTTTTGTAATTTTTTTCAAAGATTTGATGTTTCCGGGAAAGAAAAAGATAAAGAAGAGGCCATTGTCCATGAAACAACCTTTGAGGTTTTAGAAAATCTCGCCCTGCCAAAACTGGATTATGTCCTTGATTCTTACCAGGGACATAGAATTTGCGACATGGTTGTTTCATAGGTTCGAGGCAGTTTCAAAATGTTCAATTTTGTTCAAGATCAAGGAAGGCGAAAATTTTATCCACAGGAATACATTGAGTATTTCGAGAATTAAAGTTTGAGCCTGACGCAGATATTGGGCAAAAGGGGACGTTTTGAAATTGGCTCGTTCTTATAGGCAACAAAATTGCGGTAATTAGAAGTGCCAATTTATGAATAGGAATGTACGAAATGCGGACACCAATCCGAGGCTTTACAGAAATTCTCCGACCCACCGCTGGCTCAGTGCGAATTGTGTCACGGCAAACTAACGAAACTCATTTCCCACAGCACTTTTCATTTGAAGGGTTCCGGCTGGTATGTAACTGATTACGCCTCGAAATCCGGAGGGAATCAAGGTGCAAGCGCACAGTCTGATAAGGATTCTACGTCCCAGTCAACAGGTTCCACAGAGACTTCGAAAAAACAGGAATCCTCTTCAAAGGGTTCCACCGAAGCTTCCAAGAAAAAGGCTTCCGCGGATAAGTGAAAAAATGATCCGGTCAAATGAGGGCAGAGTTGAGTTATGAAAACATGGAATAGCGGGAGGGTTCAGGACAAAATATTAAACAGACTTGAAAGACAGGAAAAACAGCAAGTCTTTGAGCGGGACAGGTTTTTAAAGTTCAAACTCCCGGAAATCCATAACAAACTGTCCCAGAAACTGCTGATGGAAAAGATTATCGAGACGGATAATCCAACTGCTATTTCAGATGCCATTCTTAAGGGTCTAAAAAAAGCGCAAAAGAGTTCGGAATTTGATTTTAAGTACTTTATTGCTCCCGTTCGTAGCCTCGTTCCCCGTCCCAACACCTATTCTCTGTATATGACCCAGTACATCATGGAAGTGCTCATCAATGATCCCGACGTGATTGAGATTTATGGCACGGATGAAGAGATTTATCAGGTCGTGAACGAGATTTTCAGCCAGGTCAGTATCCGGTTTGAAAAAGCCGAAGAGGAAGTTATGACCCAAATCGGCCGCGATAAATCTCTGGTGCCCGGTTCCAGAGAGTATGAAATCGCAGTGGATCAACTTATCCGCAAAAAAGTGGGAGAGCCCCAGAAGTAGATGTGTAATCGCTAAAAATTCACTCCAACTTTTTTCTTCCTCATTTCTCCCTGCCAAGCAAATATTCTTTGATGTCCAGCCCACCAGTGAAACCACCGAGACCTTCGGCGGCAACTACCCTGTGTCAGGGAAAGATTAATGGCATTGGATTTTTCCTCATTACCTGCCCAATCGCCCTTGCACCTTTAGGTTTTCCCACCATAGATGCCACATCTCCGTAAGTCCTTGTTTCTCCGAAAGGTATGCGGGCGATAGTTTTTAAGACCTGCCATTGAAAGGGTGTACAGCTAAAATCAAAGTCGACGGTACTTCTGCATGGCTTATTTAGAAGGGCGGCCTGTACCGCTTGCGCAAGTAGTTTATTTAACGGATAATTCTCAACGAGCCTGGTATTCGGGAATCGCTTCCTGAAGAAGGTGGCTGAATCCCGTTTTTCTCTCAAACTAAGACCGATCCGGAGGGCCCCTCTCTTTGAAGAGGCCAGATAAATATTTAGATCCTCGATTTTTATATTCCAACAGTAGATTTCTGGTACCGTCGTCCCTGCCATGTGTTCCTCCTTTCCAGTGTTTCTTGTATAAGTTTTAGGTTTTCGGATTTATCTTTGGCCCTGGAAGGTGCTATGAGTTCAGATCGCCCCGGGTCTCCGGTCAGCCGTTGAATCACCATCTTGGAGGGGAGTAACTCCAGGAAATCCACGACAAGATCCACATACTCTTTTTGTCCCAGACAGCGAACTTCGTTTTTCTGGTATAATTCGGCCAAGGGTGTCCCTTTGACCACATACAGGAGATGGATCTTGACCCCATGGATAGGAAGTCTGGACAGAAAATGGGCGGTTTGCAGCATCATTTCGCGATTTTCACCGGGCAAGCCCAGTATTATGTGGGCACAGATGTTTAGTCCATATTCATTGGCCATGGATACACTGCGTTCAAAACATTCCACATCATGCCCACGGTTGATCCGGTCAAGGGTCCTGTGATGGGCTGACTGCAAACCGTATTCAATCCAAACCAGATAGTCCCGTTGATAAGACGCCAAAAGTTCCAAGATATCCCTGTCTACACAATCCGGCCTTGTGGCCACCGAAAGGCCCACTATATCATCCTGGGTCAACGCCTGATCGTAAAGCCTTTTCAGGTCAGAAAGGGGGGCATAAGTATTGGTAAAAGATTGGAAATAAACGATAAATTTTTTGGCCCCGTAGCGTTTTTGAATAAACTTCCGGGCACGGATAATCTGTTGATCAATCGAAAGCCCGTGGTTGATCAATGCACCTGTTCCGGAGCCTCGCTGATCACAAAAGATACAGCCTTTTCGGGAAATGGTTCCATCCCGATTTGGGCAGCCCAGCCCGGCGTCCAGGGAGATCTTGTGAACACGTTCTCCGAAGATTTCTCTTAAATAATTATTATAATCGCGATATCTTTTCATAAGGAACTGTCAATTTCAGATAAGGATCTTACAATTTGATGGTACAAAATGAATGAGAGGAAGATCAAGTTATAAAATTGCTTTAGAACCAACACCTCGGTTCCATATGCTCATCCTTATATCAGCCATAGCTTTTTTCTTGACCGCGAATCTTTTTAGGTTTAAATTGGTTGAAAAAAGCCTGATATTTTCCAATTTTTCAACCAAAAAATAAAATGAATAATATTTATCCAACAAAACTGGTCCGAAAACTGACTGGATCGAGCCTTAATCAACTGAAATATTGGGTCAGGATTAATCTTATTTCTCCAGAAAGAATGGGGAAGTCCTCTTTTTATTCTTTTAAAGATATTGTCAAGTTACGAGTATTGGTTTCATTGAAAAGAAGAGGGTTAAGTCTCCAAAAGGTAAGAGAAGGCATAAGAAATCTTTCTGCAATGTTGCCGGATGATGAACCCCTTTCCCGCCTGATCATCTACACCGATGGGGTAGATATGATTGTTGTTGAGAAAGGGAAATACTTCAGTGCCATAACGAGACAGCACTATTTCCGTTTTGATACGGAGCAAATTGGTGCAGAGGTAGTTAGGTTGCAAAATTACGACGGTTCTCTTGTAAAGCGATCAGGTCCTTTAGCGGGTGGAAAAAAGGTCACTGCTTTCCCCCTTGGGTAGTGCCACATCAGATGAATTAGCGAAAACCGATAAGATGGGCTAAGTCTATTTAGACGAAGTACACTGGTCAGAACTTGGAAGTCTCGATAGCCGAAGGTCCCCTCGACGAGAGGACGACAAGTGTGGCGGAAAAGCTTGTGGAGGCTGAAATATGGGGAAAGATTTCAAGTATGACCAGATAGGTTATTGGTCCGAAATTAAACTTGATATTATCAAGGAGTATGCTGCCGCCTATTCGCGGATTCTGAGTAGCTGGAGCAGTCCAGAATTCTACCACCTTTACATAGATGCATTTGCAGGAGCAGGACAGCACAGATCTAAAACAACAGGTGAATTTGTACTTGGAAGCCCGGCTAATGCGTTGCTGGTTAACCCGCCTTTCCGTGAGTATCATTTTATTGATCTGGACGAACAGAAAGTTGAATCACTTGAGAGGCTGGCTGGAACTCGTGAGGACGTTTCAATCCATCATGGAGACTGTAACCGCGTGCTTCTCAATGAAGTTCTTCCTCGGGCAAAGTATGAAAGCTATCGACGTGCCCTTTGCGTTCTAGATCCCTATGGCCTCCACCTCGACTGGGAGGTGATATTCACGATAGGGAAAATGCAGTCTGTAGAGATATTTCTTAATTTTTCCTGTTGCAGATATGAATCGGAATGTGCTTTTGCGAAAGCCCAAGGGTGTTTCCACTGCGCAAGTCGAGCGAATGAATAGATTTTGGGGAGATGATTCCTGGCGAAAAGCAGCATATGTTCAATCATTGCAGATGGACCTGTTTGGGAAGACCGAAGAAGAAAAGGTCTCCAATGAGGCGATAGCGGAGGCCTTTAGAAAACGACTAAAGGAGGTTGCTGGTTTCCCCAATGTGCCCAAGCCTATCGCAATGCGGAACACGCTGAATGCCGTAGTGTATTACCTTTTATTCGCATCCCACAAGCCTGTGGCAGAGGATATTGTGAAGTACATTTTCAACAAGTATGCAAATCGGAGGGGAGTTTGATGGCTGGGTATTCTGCTATTGAGTGGACTGAAGCTACATGGAACCCTGTAACAGGATGTACAAAGGTCAGCGCTGGTTGTCAGAACTGTTACGCCGAACGTATGTCCCATCGCCTCAAGGCGATGGGGCAACCGAACTACATTGATGGCTTCAAGGTGAAAACCCATAAAAGTGTCTTATCCCTTCCTTTGAAATGGAAGAAACCCCATAAAATATTTGTAAACTCAATGAGTGACCTTTTTCATGAAGATCTGCCAACCTCGTTCATATCGGATGTGTTTAAAATCATGTGTGTGTGTCCGCAGCATACATTCCAGATTCTAACAAAGCGTTCAAAAAACTTGGGTAAGCTCAGCCATAGCCTACCATGGCCAGATAATGTGTGGATTGGCGTCACCGTCGAAAACAGCGACTACCTTCGCCGAATTGATGACTTGCGAGTTACACCCGCAAGGATAAAATTTATTTCTTTTGAGCCGCTTTTGGGGTCGATCCCCTGCATTGATTTAACGAACATTGACTGGGTAATCGTGGGAGGTGAATCCGGTCCTGGGGCGAGGCCTATGTCCACATCATGGGTAGAGGAAATCCGCGATCAGTGCTCGGTTGCAGGGATTCCTTTCTTCTTCAAGCAATGGGGAGGATTTAACAAGAAGAAGGCGGGGCGGTTGCTGGATGGTAGAACGTGGGATGATATGCCTGCAATTTACAAAAAGAGAGAGTTGGGAGCACACGGCTCACCAGTCAAGGAGAAGCCACATGACTGACAACATTCCTTGGGGGATAGATAACCCGCATCTCTTCTCACAGATGAAGATGGAACTCATCTGGTAAGGGAAGTACTGCAAATACGTGAACTGTCAGATAGTATAGAGGGTATATCAAGGAGTAAGAAATGCGCCAACTATTAGTAGAGTGCAGCGATCCGGGTCTTGTGGTATCGCTGGCCGAAGAGTTTGAGAACGTATTGCGGCACATAGACTTTTTCAAGGCCCAGACCTTGGGCCGACAGCTTAACGACCTGGCTCAAGAGCTTGGCCCTGAATACGAGCAGGCCTGGGAGGGATTTTGCTTAGAGACGCCTAATGACGGAGGCCACCCACCTTCCTTTGGCAAACGGGAGGCCATAGATGATGCGCCGGTGAAGAAACTGATGAGCCGGGCAGCGGAGAGCGGTCTGGGCCGGTTCGAGTTGCGAGACACCCTGCTTCTTCCCCAGGACGGACCGGCTCCAGAGACCCGTGAGCAGTATGTACGC
>JAUUWD010000136.1 GCA_030589225.1 Desulfobacteraceae bacterium
TCAATAACTCATTGGAATTGGCGCACAGATTTAGGGCAGATTTGGTCGATCCGATTGAGCAAAACCGCAAGCATAGTTGTACTATGTTGAGGATTTTGCGATTGAGGATCGGCCAAATATGGTCTGAAGCCGGGATGCAAAAACGATGAGTTATTGATTTCCAGACCCTTAGTCCTTGCGAAAAAAAACTATCACCTTTTTTTTTCCACTTTTCTTATATGGTTTCAAATATGATTTTCCCTTCCGTATTATTGTACTGTTTGAGTCTTGCCTTGAGGGTCTTCTGTTCGCCAAAAATACTCACAAGCTTTACATTATCACCTTCCAGGCTAACCAAATCAACGTTCTCCAGGAGCTTTTCTTCCTTTCCGTCTATTAATACAAATGCATTTGCTTCACACATGTTCGACCTCCCCTAAAGGGCCTTTAAGGCCTGTCGTAAGCATTCATTGCTTTTGGAATTTAGTTCTATCATTTCCCGGATATGTTTCGCGCTCTCAGTTCTGTTTGCCTCCTCCAGTTGTTCGGCAAACATCTCATATTCCTCCTGGTGGTGATCATTGTGCGTAATCCAGCTTTGCAATCTGATCTTTGCTTTTTCCATTAAATCCATAAGTTAGCCTCCATATTATGATTATTTGACAGTTACAACCTTTTATCCGATCGCCTAAATCGCAAAAATACTTTATTTACGTTAAGAAATGTCTTCTGTGGTGTCAAGTAAAGAATCCAGGCCCAGGGAGATGGATTTTTGTTTTGGGATTAATCAAATTACTATTCTTAATTCTGCTTCCACCCCATAAAGATATTGACTGTAAACGCCTATCGGGTTAAAATTTCATGTTGAAATCTAAAAGTCATGGGGAGGGCTAATCATGGAGGAGATACTCAAAGGGAAACGAATTCTAATCGTGGACGACGAGGCTGATATACTGGAGACGCTGGAAGAATTGCTGGATATGTGTCTTGTTGATACCGCCCCAAATTTCGATAGTGCTAAAAAATTTCTTAATAAAAACACCTATGATGCGGCCATCCTGGATATTATGGGGGTCAGGGGCTACGATCTCTTGAAACTCACCAAAGAAAAAAATGTCCCTGCCTTAATGCTCACAGCCCATGCCCTCAGTCCGGATAACCTGGTAAAGTCTATAAGAGGGGGCGCCCAATCTTATGTGCCCAAAGATAAAATAGCTGATATCCCAATGTTTCTGGCCGATATACTGAGTTCCAGTGAAAAAGGGATTAAAAAAGAAGGCACCTGGTTTGCCAAGCTCAAGCCGTTTTTTGACAAGAAGTTCGGATCCGGGTGGAGGAAAGAGCACAAAGAATTCTGGCAGGACTTTGATGAGACATATCATGTCTCAAAAGAGGACGTTGAAAAGCTTATGTAGCTGTTACTACTTCGGTTATCCGGTTCAGAGTTTACTGTTCAGTATTGCTTGACAAAGGAACTTTGATAGAAAACTTTGCGCCTTTTCCCTCTTCGCTCTCAAGTGATATCTGCCCACCCATATCCTCTATTAGAGCCATCACACCAGCCAGGCCCAGGCCATGCCCCCTGACAGTATAAACGCCTGAGCCATCTATCTGGAAATAGCTCTCAAATATCTTTTTGTGATAGACTGACGGTATTCCCTCCCCATCATCCGTTACAAGAATGACAAGGTAGTCACCCTCTCTATCAACCTCTAATCCCACCCGGCTTTTTCTATATTTTAAGGCATTGTTCAGCAGATTTCTCAAGATCTGTATTAACTTTGCTTCATCCTGACAGATCTCCTGGCACCAGAGTCCTTCATCAATATGCAGCAGAATCCCTCTTTCTTCCAATATTTCTCTAAATCGCGCCAGGTCGACACAGATTTTTATCTTTTCTGCGGCCCCGGAGTCAGCCAGATCAAAAATCTCCACCAGGGTCTGCCCGATCAAATCTGAGAGGCTGAAATTTGTTAGATTAACAATCCCCTTTCTGGACCGTCCCAGTTCGAGGGCATCGTTCACCAGTGTCTGAGTAACCTTGGTATTTCTCAGTACTCTCACTAAAACTTTTTCCTGCTTTTCTGTAAGGGGCCCATATTTTTCCACTCTTCTCAATAACGATACGATACCGGCTTCTATCACTGCAAGGGGAACCTTAAGGTCATGTATAAGGAGGTCAGTTTTGACTCTCCTTCGGTCTGGGTGAAAATCTTTTTTATGTCCCGAATCAATATTTACCGAAATTTGTCTTGATTCGGATTGATTGTATGGCGCTTTTACCTTTTCGGAAGAGCTGGCTCCTTTCTTTCTGAATAATTTAAACATATCAATTACCTGTTAAAATATATCAAACCGTACTAAAAACAATGCCCACATAGCCCACAAAGCTGGTATCAGGCCTTATGTCATAGCTGGTGTAATATAATATTTTCTCTGCTCTTTTTGCACCCAATTTTTTTGTGGCCTCAATCGCAGCGCCTGCTGCTCCGGAACAGCAGGCATTATGGTTCTCAAGTGATTCCTGAATAACACCTTGTCCGTCCATTTCAAGCATCAGATCCACAACCTGCTTATCGTTCTTGTTTTTGACCCACTCGACGGCCTCTTCGCCCGCACCTTTTGGAACATAGCCGTAATTGTAACCATAATGAGTAAGGTCAGTAGACCCTATAATAATGGTTTTGCGACTCAGGTTTTTTGCTATTTCAACTGCCTTTCCGGCGATCTCCAAAGAAGTAAGTCTTGGCGGTGCACCAATAGGGACAATTCTTGTCTTTGGGAAAAAGTATTTTATGAACGGCAACTGCAATTCTATTGTGTTGTCCGGCTCATAGTGAGAGGATGTTTCAACAGTAAAGGGGAATTCCGCTGTTAGTTTTGTCGCAAGTTCAGAGTCTATTTCCAAATCACCAAGAGGCGTAGCCCAACGGCCTCGCTCCATAATGAAGTTACCACTCCCGGGGTGCAAGTGCCGGCCAAAGATGATACAGGTATCAGGCTGGGTGTGCTGGCTCAGACATTTGATCACGTTACATGCAATCTTCCCGGAATAAAACCATCCGGCATGGGGGACAATACCGCCCACTGCATCTCCATCTTTAGGGCAAGGCTGGCTGGCATCTGAAAACTCATCAATGCTCGTCCGGCAATCCGATTCATTCCCGGGATACCATGAACCGGCAAAATCAGAACTTCTTACCTCTTTCATAGGTGTCACCCCCTTTTACAATTGACGATTTTTTATTGCCATAAAATGAGATTGTTGTTATGTAGTCTTTCTGATAAATCGAAAATCGGCAATTTAAAAAAACCTTAAGAGAAGATCCTTATATGTCCTTTGATATCAGTCAGTGGATTGTCAGAATTCCCGTGTTATTGTTCGCCATTACCATACATGAATATGCCCATGGCAGGGCCGCGTTATGGCTGGGAGACCCCACAGCAAAAAACATGGGGCGGCTTACCCTGAACCCCCTGCCCCATATTGATCCTTTTGGGGCAATATGCCTGTTTCTTTTTAACTTTGGGTGGGCCAAGCCCGTCCCCGTGAACCCCAGATATTTTAAGAATATCAGGAAAGACATCATCTTGATGTCCCTTGCAGGACCCCTGGCCAATATCTTATTGGCGTTTCTGGCGGGTATACTCATCCGGTATTTCTTTTTCCCCTGGGATATTTATCGTCTGGCATTGATTTATTTGTTATTCATGAATATAGGACTCGGTTTGTTTAACCTCGTGCCGATCCCCCCACTTGATGGTTCACACGTCCTGGAGAACCTCCTGCCTCTGCGCGCTGCGCAAAAGTACAGGGAGTTTGGTCGTTACGGGCCGATTTTTATTCTCGGCATCGTAATGTTGGATAATTTTGCCCATACAGGAATATTATCTCGTGTCCTGATTGGTCCCATGAAGTATCTGGCCCATCTTTTTTCAGGTATCAACTTTTAGTTTTTCACATCATATCTTTATCACTTGCTTCAATAGCCCGGTCGATCTCTGCCTTCAATTGTGCTGGCAGCCCTGGAATATCCACATTCAAAAAACCGCGGACGATTGTGGATGTGGCCTCGTCTTCATCAAGGCCCCTCGACATCAGATAGGCGATCTCTTCCTGAGCTATCTTTCCAACAGCCGCTTCATGGGACATCTCCACACCATCGACATATCCTTCCAATTCCGGGATTGCGCGCATTACACCCCCATTCAAAATAAGTCCCTTGCACTCTAAGTGGGCTTTGATACCTGGCACTTCACCTATCAGATGTCCCCTTGCGATGATATCTCCCCCATTACTGATGGTTCTGGTCACAATTTCAGCCCGGGTTCCGGGTTTTTTCAGAAATATTCGACCTCCGACATCGTATTCGGAGCCTGGGCTCCCCACGATAATACTGTAAAAACGGGCAACAGCATCTTCTCCGGCCAGATGTGTAACTGGATACATCTGGAGGGATTTGACAGGTTTCATGCAAATATAGTTGTTCAGGAACAGACCCCCGGCTTCAACCTGGGCTACCGAACGCGGACGTACTACCATATCTTCTGCCCAATTGTGGATCATTGTGAAACTCAGCTTGGCATTTTTTTTCACAAAAAACTCGGATATTCCAACATGTGCGCCCTTTTTGAGGTGAGGTGAAGTGGCACATCCCGTTATAATATGAAGCTCTGAGTCCTCTTCTGCAATGATGATATTATGGACAGTCTGCTGTAGACCATCTTTTTCCAGATAAAGGCAGGCCTGAACAGGATAAACGCTTTTGCTCCCTGGCAGGGCACGAATTACATAACCATCATGGAGGTCCAGTTCTGCGGCGGCGGTATATTTGTCTGTATCCACCTGAACAAGTTTCCAGTAGTAATCCCGGATCCATTCATGCTCTTCCAGGGCCCGCCGGATGGGGATTACCTCAATGCCCTCCTGCTTTGTACCGCAATGGACCACTGTAGTATCTTTCTGGAAATAGGTCCCACTCCGTTCTTTCTGGGTTATGTCCATCCCTGCCATAATCAATTGCTGCTCTTCTTCCTCAGGAAGCGCGCAAAGGTCTTCGTCGGCAAGGTACTTGTGGGGCACCGGCGCCTTTTCAAATTCATCCAGATTGATATCAGGCCCGATTAATGCCTTTTTCCCTGAGGCCTTTGCCGCTCTTTCCTTTAGCTCGTCTATGCTATACATCTCACACACTCCTCATACCCGGAATTTCCGATGCATGTCAGGATTTCAGCCGGATTACTCACACAGCTCAACATGCCGTCAAAGAGCACCTGCCCTTTGTCCGCAGTCACATAGTCCAGAATATACCCGGTATGGGTTATGATGAGCCCCATTTTAGTGCGCTCTATCTTTCGCTGCATCCTGGTTTTTTTCTTTTGATCAGACGGTTCTCCATCCCTTTGAAGCAGGCCAGCGATAGTCTCGCCAACAAGGGTAATGTTTTCCAGGTCAACACCTGATTCAGGTTCGTCAAAGAGCATCAAATCAGCATC
>JAUUWD010000107.1 GCA_030589225.1 Desulfobacteraceae bacterium
GGTCGGCCCTTTCATTGTTTTCCTGGCCTGCCTTTAGTGAAGCCAGGATCATCTCTCGCACAATTTCCGGCTGATGGATATCCCCCACAAGTTCAATTACCCGGTCGATAACCTCATCGGCTAGGCCGTTGGTTTTAGTGAAATGAAGTTCCATGTGTGAGTTTGCCTCTAAAAAGGAGTTTTCTATGTTTTTTTGTAAGCGTTCACAGGTTCAGGGTTCAACGTTCAGGGTTAGTGATAAGGACAAAATTAAAGACCCGAAGTCCTCCCAAAAAATGCTGGTTTTGCAACATAATTGCCAAATACCATGTTCCAGATTTGTGGGGATATGGAAGCGGTCGGTTTTCCCGTACACAACGTTTCCAAAATGACGTAGGGTGATGACAATGCAACCTTTGAACCTCTGAACCTTTGAACCCGTGAACGGTTACGTTTTTTATCTTAATTAAACGGGCAACTGACAACGATCAACTAACATCGCTTATAAAATGAACCAGGTTTTGTTTATTACGATTATGCATTATATAATAATACCAAAACAGTGTCATTCAAATTAATATATTTGAGATATTGCCCTTTATGCCGTATGATATGTGTAAAATACGGGCCCAAAGGCCCCGATTTTCCATGTTGATGGAGTTAAAGTAGTCCTCGTTGAGTAGTTGAGTGGTTAAGTGGTTGAGTAAGAAAATAATTACTATTATTTCCAGATGTTATAATTTTTCGAACACCGAATGTCCAATTTTCAAGCAAATAATGGATATGATCATTACAACAACAACTTAACAACTCAACTACTTAACCACTTAACGAGATCTGTAAAGGGAACTGAGGAGTCAAGTCTTTATGGGTGATAGGTCAGTTTACAGGAGTGTCGGGCAAAAGGAAGATACGGATGGTATAGCCAGGCGCGTTGCCCAAATTACAGTTTCAGCGATCAAACAGATGCCCGTGCTCGCAAGCAAGGTGGAAGGATGCATTTCCCTGGGGCAGGGGATTCCATCATTTGAAACGCCCTCATTCATTCGTGAAGCTGTCATCGAGGCATTGAGAAGCGACCACGCTATTGGGAAATATTCGCTGCAACCGGGACTGTCTGAACTGAGAATCGAAATCGCAAGGCACCTTCAGCAAACGAAAGGCATCAGGATCGATCCAGAAAAAGAAATTTTCGTAAGCTGTGGCGCGATGGAAGCTCTCGCCGCCGCTACTGCAACTATTGTTGAACGGGGTGACGAGGTCTTAATTCCTTCCCCTACATATTCTTCCCATATCGAGCAGATTCTTTTTGCCGAGGGAAAACCTGTTTTTGTGCCGCTTATTGAGGATCAGGAATGGAAACTGGACCTTGAAGGTTTCAAAAGGGCAATTACCCCCAAATCAAAAGCGATTTTTCTGTGCAATCCAATGAATCCAACCGGAGCCGTTTTTTCTCAGGAGGAACTTGAGACGCTGGCTCAAATTGCATTGGAGCACAATCTTTTTGTGATTAATGATGAAGCTTATGATTTTTTGGTATACGACAACTTGCCGTATTTCAGCTTAACTTCCATCCCTGATCTAAAAAAAAATCTTATCACAACCTATAGTTTTTCCAAGATGTTCTGTATGACGGGTTGGAGGGTAGGGTACATGTACGCAAGTGCTCGTATCGTTGATCAAGTACTGAAAGTCCATGATGCCTTTGCCATTTGTGCTCCAAGAGTCTCACAATATGCGGCCCTGGCAGCACTGAAAGCAACCAACGGAAAGGATGGTGAAGGGGACAGAAGTATCCAACAACTTGTAGCCAGGTTGGCATCACGAAGGGAAATAGCTTGCCAGCGATTAAACAATCTTTTGCATGTCTTCTCATACATAAAACCCAGAGGAGCCTACTATGTTTTTCCAAAGATAATGATCAAGGAAATGGGATCCATGGACGTGTCATTGGATCTTTTGTATGAGGCAAAGGTCATTACGATTCCCGGAAGTGGTTTCGGGCCATCAGGAGAAGGGCACATTCGCCTTTCATTTGGAGCTACCGAAGAAGAGATAAACAAGGCCTTTGACAGAATAGATATTTGGGCAAAAAACTACCGATAAAATGACGAAAATCGTCGATAAACAGGAAAGGAGGCAATGATGCTTAGGGATTTTCACTACTACTGTGTTGGCGTGCTCGCAAAAGCGGCGGGTTTCCAGGAAGATGATGCGCTCACGATCGCTTATGCCTCGCAATATGTCGATGACGCAACTGAAAGCGAGCCAATTAACGTAGGTGACATGATATTTGATCCGGTGCGGACGGCGCAATATGGTTTGGATTCCTATGGGTGGTCAACACAGAAAAGGATTTTTATACCATTTCATTTTCTACCCCCCAGACCGCTTAAAACCGCGCAGGATTCTTTTAAAACTGAACCCAACTCAGTTTTTGCTCACATGATATGGAATGAGGCCCAAAAGGAGGATGACAGTCTGCACCGTCTCTGTCGGATGGGCGTGGCTCTGCATACATTTGCCGATACGTGGTCCCACCAGGGGTTTTCAGGTAGACATAATAAAGAAAACGATGTGGAAAACATCCAGATCTATGATGGGGATAAGTGGAAGCGCTTGAGATTAGAGAATATCTATCTTGATTTCCTGCCTCAGATTGGTCATGCCGAAGCCAGTTATTTCCCTGACCAATCATACCGGGTATGGAAATATAGAAAGAACAAACCGAAGAAAATGATTCCCCCTCGATATAACATGAAAGAGTTCTCCAATGCCGCTGAGACGATCTATAACCTCTTGCATGCCGCGGATAAACCCGCCTCAGATCATTCCATACCCTGGAGCGAAATTAATGATAAAATAGAAAATTTGTTTGCTGATCCTGAAGAGGACCTTGACAATCGTTGCGCCATGTGGCGAGAGGCTTTCGAAGATGTATTTGACACGGAGAAGTTTGAATATAATCGCCGGAAATGGAGAGAAGATGCACTTGACCCGAAGAGAAAAAGAGATATTGATTGGGATGACTTCGAACCATCTGATTTCAAACGGCTCCGATTTCCTATGAAACCTGGATTCTATGAAACGCCATGGGTGAAGTTTCACCGGGCTGCACTGAAACAACGCCATTTTGTCCTGGAAAACCTGCTCTAAGGGCTTTCGAAATAATAAATTCTCACTGAAGAATGGTTCGGCTTTCCTTTCCGTAAACTATAAGAAAAAGGGTTAAGAATATCTCTTAACCCTTTGAATTTACATGTGGCGGAAGTGCATGGGAATCGAACCCACCTGCCGAGGTTTTAGCCCGGCACACCGGATTTGAAGTCCGGGAGCCCCACCAGTGAGCTTTCCACTTCCGAATATAACTGAGTATTGTGATCCTATTTTATTCATGCAATGCGTTTTGTCAATAGCCCTATGAGTAGACGTTAGGAAACCGTCAAATATAGAATGTAACATGGCCAAATAGATGCATTTTCAAGACAACTGAATCCGAACCGAAATTGATCATGATAAATGTTCAATTATGATCCTCAAAACCCTGCGAATAGGCTCCGCTGCTCCCCACAAAAGTTGGTCACCAACTGTAAATGCAGTGATGTATTCAGGTCCCATGCGCATCTTTCGGAGTCTGCCAACAGGAATGGTCAGGGTCCCGTTAACCGCGGCCGGGGTTAAAGATCGAAGGGTTGATTCCCGGTCATTTGGGATTAGTACTACCCAATTGTTTCCCTCTTGTATTATCTCAGAGATCTCGTCAAGAGGCATATCTTTGTTTAGTTTAATGGTCAGCCCTTGACTGTGGCAGCGCATAGCACCCACACGAACACACAGCCCATCCACAGGAATTGGTTTCTCTGTTCTCAGGATTTTGTTGGTTTCCACGTGGCCTTTCCATTCCTCTCTGGTCTGGCCCGATTCCATTTGAGAGTCAATCCAGGGAATAAGGCTGCCTGCAAGGGGGGCTGCAAAATTTTCAGTAGGGAAGGTATCGCTCCTCAGTTCACCGGTTATCCTGTCATCAATGGCTATCGCTGTGGATGCGGGATCATCGAGCAAGGCCCTTGAGGCATCACCAAGGACTTGCATCTGGGTAATCAGTTCTTTCATGTGTTTGGCTCCTGCTCCAGAGGCGGCCTGGTAAGTCATGGAAGAGATCCACTCAATATGACCGGAAGAAAAAAGGCCTGAAAGTGCCATGAGCATCAGACTGACAGTGCAGTTTCCTCCCACATAGGTCCTGATACCCGAAGACAATCCCTGGTTAATTACGGATCTGTTTACGGGATCTAAAACGATAATGCTCTCATCGTCCATTCTGAGGGTGGATGCCGAATCAATCCAATACCCGTTCCAACCTTGTTTGCGTAAATCAGGATAGACTTTTTTGGTGTAGTCACCGCCCTGACAGGTCAAAACTATATTTAGTGATGAGAGGAGCTCGATGTCGTATGCATCTTTCAGTGGTTGAGTGTCGAGTCCTACATCAGGGCTTTCTCCGCCGATATTTGACGTTGTGAAAAAAAACGGCTCAAAGCCCTTAAAGTCCTGTTCTTCTCTCATACGTCCCATAAGAACCGAGCCAACCATACCTCGCCACCCAACAAAACCAATTCGCAACATGATTTCCCCCTGTAGTTTGACTGTATACTATTAAAATCATGGTAACTTCCACTGGATCTATCACAGATTACCTAAGTTTGATTAGAAATGGAGTATTGGAGTGATGGAGTACTGGAAGGGCGAATCTGTGGAAAACGTCCAAGACTCAAAGCACCAACTTATTAAATCCCCAAATTCCAATTATTCAAGCACCAACCATCTGTACCAGGGCCTTGGAGACTGAATCGTGACTGACCAGATCGGCCTCTGCATCAAGGGGCGTTTCGTCTCGATTGATGATAATCAGCCTGGCACCGTTTTGAACAGCGTGGACGGGCACAGAAGCAGCAGGATAGACTACTAAGGAAGAACCCAGAACAATGCAGAGGTCACATTCGCGGGCATACATAAGCGCATCCGCCATTTTATCCTCGGGCATAGCCTGACCAAAGGAGATGGTGTCCGGTTTCAGAATACCTGCGCAGTCGTCACAATAGGGTACTTTCACCCCCGAATTCAAGCGTTCCTGTATGTCATCCCGGTCATACTTTTTCCCGCAACTCAGGCAGGAAACTGAAAATGCCGTGCCGTGGATCTCAATAATTCTCTCCGGCGAATTCCCAGCCTTGTGGTGCAGATTGTCTATGTTCTGCGTGACAATGGCTAAAAGCTTTCCGCTCTCTTCAATGGCCCTGATAGCCAGATGGGCACGGTTTGGGACAGCATCTTTTATGGTATCATAGAATTCAGTGCTCATCTCCCAATATTTTTCCCTGGCCTTTTCACTGGCAATAATCTTGTCAAAGTAAAAATCTGAAGGGTCATATTTACTCCAGACACCCCCGGGACTCCTGAAGTCAGGAATGCCGGATTCTGTACTCATGCCTGCACCGCTAAATATCAATATTTTTTTGGCTTCCTTTATTATCTGTGCACCTTTTGTGATCAAATTGTCCATACCGCTTTTCCACTTTCAAATGAGCCAATTTCAAAACGTCCACTTTTGCCCAATATCTGCGTCAGGCTCAAATTTCAATCCTCGAAATACTCAATGTATTCCTGTTGTTAAAATTTTCGCCTTCCTTGTTCTTGAATCCCGCTGTAAGCGGGAAACATTTTGAAACTGCCTCAAACCTTCTTGCATTTGATCTTCATCACTCTCTCATCCGCCTAAGGCGAAAACCCTGAACCCCTGAACCGTGCGCCCTTTAACCTTAGTAGGCAAGTTCTCAATAAATCCCGGCTATATTAGAAAAATCCCCCTCAATCCCCCTTTACAAAAGGGGGAAGCAGTCGGAATGCCCGGAATTATTGAGATGTTACCTGAGTAGAGTACTATTCAACTGTATCTTTTCTACCTTAAATCCCATTTTTGAAGCAAAGTCAAGGACGGGGTCGGTCACGTTGTTGACTATATTGACAAACTCTTTCCTCGCCTTTCCAAT
>JAUUWD010000148.1 GCA_030589225.1 Desulfobacteraceae bacterium
GCTTGTATAAGCGGAGAGCCCGGGGAGGAGGGTAAATTTCCCGTGCCTAAGGGGGAATATTCAGAAGTCATTCGGTCAATATCACCCGATTGAGCGTCGCTCAATTAGGCGTAGTACCTTATGAATGAATCTGTGTTCAAAACGCACAGAAGATTTTGTTTTATGTTATGCGGAGCAAAGCGACTCCTTAACTTTAGGCACTTTTCCGGTTTATCCGGATAAAGGTATTACTTCGCAATGATTCGATTATAAATATCTGCGGTTTTCTTGGCGGAATTTTCGGCTTTATTGGCAGAATCTTCGGCCCTGTTTGCTGAACTCTCAGCAGCCCTGGCAGCCTTCTTAGCCTGTAGAGCGGAAGTTTCCGCCCTGGATGCCGCTGCCTCGGCCCTCTGGGCATTCGCAGCTGACTCGGCGCTGTACCTGGACGAATCCTCGACAGCTGCTTTAGCACCCTGGCACTCCTTCAAGGCCTCCTCCACTTTCTCTAAGGTTAACTGGTTTTTTTCTTCAAGCGCCTGGATCCGGGAACTGGTTGCACATCCCAAAACATTGATCCATAAAAGTAAGGCTATTGAAAAGGCTATTACCAAACGTCCATTTCTAAACATACGCATTGTGCCGCCTCCTTAATTTAGTTTAACGTAAATTCCATAACTCGTTGAACATAATGGAGTTTTATTGAGGTCTAAGTTTGCACCTCGCACATGGCCCCAGTGAAATAGAAATTAAGTTTCACGGGACAAAAATAATAGAGGGCTTAAGGCGTAAGGCTCAGGGCACAAGGTAAGAGATATTGGATTTGCTTTGCTCTATGCTCTTTGCCCTATGCAATATTTCCCACCATTCCAGTGTTCCATCATTCCAACATTCCAATTGGGGCGAAACCCCTAATTTCTAAAACTGGGGAAGATGACGGTCCACGAATGACCGTATGGCGATCGGGTATTCAGGGGTGAGGCTGGAGCCGCTATGATCTGCTCCGTTTGCCACGAAGAGCTCGGCTCTGCCACCAGGAAAGCTGTCCCTGATCCTCCGGGCGTGGTGAAGCGGAAAATTCTGATCTTCGTCCCCGTGGATGATAAGGACCGGGATATCGAGATCAGGTGCCAACCGGACAGGGCTCACACTATCCATTCTGAATCTGTAAAAGATGTCCATAAACAACACTACCATGGGCGCAAAGAAGATCCCGAAAAATCTGTTGTAGCCGCGATACAGGCTTAGCAGGGCCTCCTTGGTTCGAGCATAGCACCCCTCGAGAAACAGAAGCCTTATACGATCAGGATTCAGGCTGGCTGCAATGATAGCGCCTGCAGCGCCGGCCGAATGGCCATAAAGAAGAACCGGTTCATCAATCCATTCTAAAACAGCCTCTATGTCCTCAGCAAAACGGAATGCATTCATAAAGGGGTGGCGGGTGGAGCCCCCGTGATCCCTGGCACTGTGCATAACAGTTGTAAATCCCATCTCAGCAAAGATCCTGGCCCTTGAAACCATACGATCCCTGTTTCTGCTCCAGCCGTGGGCCAGCAACACAACCCCTCTTGATTGACCTTCAGGCTCAATCCGCCAAACCTCCAGTGAGCCGCTGCCTGCTGTGGGAATGCGAATATCAATGACCCGACCCCAATCCGGGATGTCTTTGACCGGATCTCGAGGAATTTGGTGGACAATATAGGTGAAAAAGAGGGTCAGAAGAAGGTAGGCGCAGACAACTCCGATGATTAGATATATCAACATTATATGCCTCTGATTGATTTTCTTCTTGTAATTTTGATTCTTTTAGTTTAAATTCAATGGATTATTTGATCCAGATGAAACTATCACACTTTACTGAACTTAAGCACTTTTAGCCGAGCTTGCAGGGCGTATATTTCATGGAACAGGTTCTACTCCTCAATATCACCTATGAACCATTAAAGGTTATCAACTGGAAAAGGGCAATCACCTTATTCCTGCTCGGTAAGGTGGAGGTTCTTGAGGAATATGGCCGGGAAATCCACTCGGTCAGCTTCGCCATTAAATTGCCTTCGGTGATCCGGCTGCTTCGGATGGTAAAAAGACCAAATTCTCCGATAAAATTCTCAAGACAGAACATCTACGCAAGGGATAAATACCGGTGCCAGTACTGCGGGACTAAATTTCCTTCCGAAGAACTTAACTATGATCACATCATACCCAGATCCAGAGGGGGAAAGACTGAATGGACCAACATTGTGACCTGCTGTATCCAGTGCAACAGGAAAAAAGGAGGCCGTACCCCCAAGGAAGCGCGTATGAAGCTGGTCCGCAAACCCATACGTCCTACATGGCTCCCAGCCTTGAAGATAACCATTGGATACAGGGAAGTTCCGCACTCCTGGCGAGATTATCTGTACTGGAATGTTGAGCTGGTGGAGTAGAAGGCTTATTTGATTGCTGCGGCGATCCTATCTGCAGTCTGCTTTATGGCTTCCATGTCCCCCTCCTTTAGTTCCCATGCACATACCGGAATTTCAGACCCTCCAGCGGTGCGGGGGATCAGGTGAAGGTGATAATGCATGACAACCTGGTTCACGCCCCTTCCGTTTAGTTGAAGGCATGCAACGCCAGTTGGATTCAGAACGTCTTTAATTGCCTGAATGATTTTTTTGGATGCGAGATGCACCGCAGCAAGGTCTTCGCCTGGGATTTCCCAGAGGTCCTGTGCATGAATTTTAGGAATCAAAAGGGTATGACCTTCGGAAATCGGGTTTATATCCTCGAAGGCAAAGACCATATCATCCTCATAGACCTTGAAGCTTGGGATTTCCCCGTTGATGATCTTGCAAAAAATGCAGTCTTCCATTGTTTTCTCCTTTGGGCCCTGAAAAGGGTTTACCTGCCTTGTTCATCAATGATGCTTTGAATGTGGGATCTTTTTCCCTCAGGCAGCTTTGGGGTCCTTTTGATGTTCATAGCCCTCATTACGTCCCACGTTGCATCCTCAAACAGGACAGGCACCTGTATAACATAATCAGGGTTCTGACAACATCCAGGGGCAAAGTAATGCCCCGGCCTTCTTCCCTCTTTAAGGCGTTTTCTTATATTTGAGTATATCTCCTCAGAAATGACCATACCCGCCTGTCCTGTAAAGGTGGAAACCATATCTCCTGGTTTAAACAGCCTTTTTTTCGTCTCCATAATTACCCGGGAGGCTGTCTGAGAATGGCTATTTTCCCCAATCTCTGCGTCAGGCTCAAATTACAATCCTCGAAATACTTCAATGTATTCCTGTGGTTATAATTTTCGCCTTCCTTGATCTTGGAAAAAATATCTCATTCTCAGACAGCCTCCTAGTGCTCCAAGATGGGTGAAGGTTTGGCCAAAGTCAAAAAAATGTTTAGTACTCATAATTTTATCGCTCTGAATAGGCCCTGTCGAGATTTTTTTACTGGCGGTTCAAATCTTTTAAAAGATCTCTGAGAGGAGAAAGCTCAGGATCATTGACCTCATGGAGCAAATCATTAAGGGTCCGCAAGGCCGCCGGTATGTAAGTCTCAAAGTACGGCTTTTCCATCGTCTTTGTCAGATAGGAAAAGGCCCCAAGGATTTGCAGGTTTCTCTGGATAGCGAGGTAGGGATAATACCTTTTGAAAGACTCGATCCACGCTGCATTATGTTCCTTGATCATAAGCAGATATTGCTCAAAGATCGCATTTTTATCCTGGTGTGGCAGGTCTATATAGGGATCAATGAGGAGAGACGCCAGGTCATAACCAAGGGGGCCTAGTCGTGCTCCCTGCCAGTCTATAATCCCGATTTTCCCATCAGAAATCATAATATTCCTTGATTGAAAATCCCGGTGGAGAAGGAAGTTGCTATCGGCCCTGGAGGCCGTTTCAGCCAAATGATTGAATGGGACTTCAAGCTCGGGCCATTCGCTTTTAAGACCAAGATAAAGGCAGAGAAATGCATCTCTAAAATAGTTCGCCTCATATTTAATCATGACGTGGCGGTCATAGCGTTCTGTCTGATTGCACCATGCTGGATCAAAATTATTGGTCCCTGCGATCTGAAGTCTTAAAAGATGTTCTAATAATTTTTCATAAATAGGGAGGTGCCCCTTGTTGGAGGATGCCACATCCTGAAGGCTTGTGGACCCCATGTCCTCCATAACAAACCAGCCATGTTTTAGATCGTAGGTGTAAATACCGGGGACAGGAACCCCTTTTTGGTGCAGATGTTTCCCGATCATGAGATAGGCAAAGTTCTCGCGCCTTGAGGCGTCGTCGTTTGGGGGATTTGCCATGGCGATGAAACGGGGTCCCGACACTGATGAGGTGATTCGCCAAAAAACCCGTTTTGAGCCATCGCCTTGAAGTTGTTCAAGCCTCACACCTTCAGGGTCTACACCGCGATCTTTTAGAAAAGACAAAATAAATTTTTTTATTTCAGGAAGCATCAGCAAATCTCGTATTCATACTGTACAATGGACATCCAGTAACACCTCAATAAGTTCAGGCATTCCGCCTACTTCCCCCTTTTGCAAAGGGGGATTGAGGGGGATTTTTCTAATTCAGCCCGGATTTATTGAAAACTTACGGCATCTATGTTAGAAATCAAAACTTGACTGCTGTGTGGGAGCGGCTTTTAGCCGCGATATCCAGCTTATCCCGATAACAAGCCCTTTAGGATGTTAGTAAGCCCGATTAATCAAATCATGTGTTACCTCTCTTGAGGCGGTGACAATACTGTCGACAACTTTTACTCCCCTTTTTACTGTCACTTTTTCCCAGAGAATGGAACGTGTGATTTCAACCCCTTGTTCGAGGCGTGTTTTATCACCGATGATTGCCCAGTCCCTTAACCTGGTAGATCCGGGAATCTGGGAGTCAGGCCCTAACAAAAAGGGATTCCCTTGTAAGGTTTCTTTATTAGCAAGGATATAGCTCTCAATAGTACCGATATCCCGCCATTTGTGTCCAGCGGATACATAAGCCTTAACCGGCTTTCCCTTACGTATCAAATCCCTGTAGCAATCAATGATATTTGAAAAAACTCCCGCTGGTAAGTAGTTTAAGAGCTCCGGTTCAATGATGTGAATGCCGGTGAAGGCCAGCCTCCCCGGACGATTATCATTAGTGATATCCAGGATGTCCATCTTGCTGTCAATCTGAATCTGGTTAAAAGGCGGTTGATCATGAAGAATTAGCGTCGCCAGACCCTTATTGCGCCTGTGAAAGTCATACGCCTTTAATAAGTCGATATCTGTAAGAATATCCGAATTGATGACAATAAACGGCTCTGTATCCCAGAAATCCTCTGTGTTTTT
>JAUUWD010000234.1 GCA_030589225.1 Desulfobacteraceae bacterium
AATTATCACCTATGGGATTCTCGATCTCTTGAGCACAGGTCTGGAAGGTGTTTCTCTGCCAAGCCTGACAAGTTTGAAACAACTGCAATTATTCTCCAACCTAGACACAACGGTCTGTTTCAAAAATACCGAAGGCAGGGAGTCAGCCATTGAAAACATCCTTGAAATCCTTCCAAATGCCACGATTATAACATTGCCCAAGGGGTTCAGAGATATAAATCATCTTTTGAGTGAAAAGGGCCCGGGAGGGGTGCACTCGATCTTAAGGAACAGGGGGAAAACGGATATGATGAAAAAATCAAAGGAGCTCAAAGGAAACAAAACTTTACACATGGTAACCTGCCACTATTTTACAAACCCTGGGCCAGACAATACACAGACCACCTTACAGGCTGCTCATGAAAGGGCGAAAAAGTTACGAATCAAAAACGTTGTGATTTCAAGCCGTAGCGGTGAAACCGCCTTCAGGGCCCTCGATCTATTTGGGAAGGACTTTTCTCTGGTGATTGTGACCCATGCAACAGGGTTTAAAAAGCCAGATCATCAAGAGCTTGCCGAAAAGGACAGGGAACGACTTCTGGAAAGGGGTGCCTCTGTTTTGACTGCCCAACATGCCTTTGGTGGTGTAGGAAGGGCAGTTAGAAATAAAACGGGGACCTATCAAATAGATGAGGTTATTGCCTATACCTTGCGAACATTCGGGCAAGGAACCAAGGTTGCCATTGAGATTGCCCTCATGGCCGCAGATGCCGGTCTTATCAGAACAGATGAGGATGTTATCTCCATCGGTGGTACGGCAAACGGAGTTGATACAGCACTTCTGCTGAAACCAGCCCATACACAGAACTTCTTTGACCTCAAGGTGCGAGAAGTCATCTGTAAACCGGCAGATTTCTAAAGCCTTACGATTTCTATCGGATACAGTGGAAAGCAGATACACTTTAACCCTACAACGGCACTTTGTCATTCCTTCGCTTCGCTCGAGGACAGGTCTGAGGAGCGAAGCGACGAAGAATCTAGATTTTAGTTCTAGTATCTGCCCGCAAATCGTAGATTCTTCGCTCTCCCGACTGCGCGGGATCGCTCCGAATGACTTCTCAACCAAAGGGTCATTGTAGGGTTAAGCATAGTAAGATAGGTAATGAAAGAAGATCTCGGAAAGAGAATCCAAACCCTTGCTGAATGGTTATATGAATCCAGACACCCCGTTGTTTTTACCGGAGCTGGAATCAGCACGGAATCAGGACTCCCTGATTTTAGAGGGCCCGATGGCATGTGGACTCGGAGAGACAAAGGGCTTCCACCCAGACCCATGAGCCGCCCCTGGGACTCAGTGGAGCCCAATAGCGGTCACACTGCTATTGCTGATCTCCAAAAACTGGGCAAACTCGCGTTCCTCATCTCGCAAAATGTAGACAACCTCCATCTAAAATCAGGTATTCATCCCGATTCATTGGCCGAGCTTCATGGGAACATAACCAAACTGAGGTGCACAACATGTGGTAAAAAAGTGGACAAAACTACTGGTATGACTCTATGCCAATGTGGCGGAAACCTGGTTCGAAGCGTAGTTGATTTCGGCGAACCCCTTCCGGAAAGAGATCTCATGCTTTCCTTTGAGCACTCACGAAAAAGTGATCTTTTCGTAGTTGTTGGCTCAAGTCTTGCGGTAACACCAGCGGCAGACATGCCCGCAGAGGCCCTTCGCTCTGGGGCAAAACTGGTTATCATCAATCAGGGTGAAACCCCCTTTGACCGTCATGCCCACTTGCGATTTCATGAAAAGATAGGAGACGTTCTCCCCAGTGCTATCAAGAGACTAAAAAGTCTCATGGGCCTGTTCGAATAAACCATCTTCACTTTTCTCCCTCCACGTCTGACGGACCCGCCCAAAGCAAGCATTCCACAAAAATCTTCCCAGCTATTTCCGTGCCCTTACATCCAGTTCAGTTATCCTTCCAGTTTTTCGTTGCCCTCCATGTAAGAACAGAGAAACAGATGCATCAAGTGGTGTGAACCCCAAAGAGCGGAACATATGCTCTCTGAGGTGGAGGCTCAAGAAATAATCCGATAAAACCGATAAAAAATCTCAAAACAAAGACTGGACATATTGCGCAACATGATTAGCATTTCACAGAAATTAGCTGAGTGTTTTTTATTGACAACAAGAACACTCAAGAGTATATAGAGCTTTCTTTTTTTGTAAGCTCTGAAGAACTATTATTTTTCAAGGTCTACAATAATGAAAACCGATTGGTTTTTGTTCAAAATCTATAAAGAAAGGATGTGGTTATCATGGTTTGTACAACGGTAAAGAAAGGTGTTGAGTGCATCTTTATGACCAAAAGAGGATGCGAGTTCAATGGAGGCAGCTGCCACCCTATTGTTGATCAGTGTGATGGCTGCCAGAGAATCGTTGAGTATCCCACCGGAACGTTTTGTATGAGTTTCCCTGACCCTGTTATAAAATGGAAAAATGGCGTCTGCAACATGGCAACTCATATGAAGACCCAAAGAACGGCGGAAAACCACAAGTTAAATCCCCTGAAGGCCTCAAAAAGATCCCATTAGTAAATCCCTGGACCAGGACTCTTTTTCAAGGATAAGAGGAGATATTTAGTCTATTTGGGCTAATCCACTGGGCCAATCTTTTTCGAATCCAAACCGTGAAGAGCGTCCTGGGCCTGGGAATCAATGGTATGAGCCCGGCTCTATCAATTGGAGATCCGGGCGAGGAGAAGTATGCCTGCTCACAAGATTAGCAAGGCATCCAACATCTCTTTGGCAGGCATCTTTCCGCTCTGAATGGGAAACCGGAGGGAAATCAGGACATCCTGAAATAAACACGTAGTTCCTCCAACCGTTCCTCAATTTGGAAACAGGTCAAAGCCTGGAAAAACGTGTCCCACATGTGCCGGAAACGAAAAATGGGGAATTAATTCTGAGATTAATTCCCCGAAATACTGTATTTACGGAATATGCACATGGTGCCGAAGGCGGGACTTGAACCCGCACGGGCGTAACCCACTACCCCCTCAAGATAGCGTGTCTACCAGATTCCACCACTTCGGCATTCCAAACTATCATTACTCAGGAGGTGCACCGGTGGGAACACCAGGTTGCTCCCCGGCTTGCACCGGCATTTCCTGTTGAGTCTTAGCTTTCCCCTCCATAATCGAAGATTTCGGAACCCTGGATGCTATAAAGGCCAAGGAAAGGGAGGTTAACATGAAACCAATAGCTACACCTGCCGTAAGCTTGTTGAGAAAAGGCATCGCACCCGTGCTACCGAATAATGTCTGGCTACTACCTCCAAAAGCGGCTCCTAAATCCGATCCTTTCCCAGACTGCAAAAGTATTCCTAGGATCAAACCAATACAGATCAATACGTGAATAATGATGAGGCCTGTTATCATCTCCGTCCCTTATGTCTACAGTTTTGCCAATCTATATATCATATCTGCTTTGTATTTCAAATCTAATTTTGATCACTTCTCAAAAATATCTTATGCCCCATCTGTGTGATACCATTCAATTGTTGACATCTTGAGCAATTTTGTTCAAAATACATCGTATAGCTGGGATCTTTGTGGCCCCAGGAGATTGGATCAAGAAATGGATGAGGAAGAATACACAAATAAGTATGTAAACTTGAGAATACTCAAGAGTATCCAGGAATATCTGAAGACACCCGAAAATAAGCATACTGCTGTATATCCCATTAAGATACCAGATGATCTTCTTTACCAACTGCTCAAGCTTAAGGGGGCCCAGGGTGCTGATGGTGTGATACATCAGATATTTAGATTAGGTCTCAACATATGGAGTGAAAAGCTCTATAGTACCGTGTTCGGCTCTCAGCGGAACCTTGAGGATTTTATAGAACTCGTCAAGAGGCGGAATAAGGGAGACGAATAGATTATTTATTATCTTTAATTTCAATTATCTTTAGCCCCACCTTTGATCCTCATTTCTCCGAGTCAAAATCAAATTAGAATAAGTGCCTAAAGTGAGCTAAAGTGTAAAGGGCCTAAAGTATAAATAGAAAATGACCTAACTACGACTTATCGTACATCGTATACCAGATATCACCGTACATCTTCAGATTG
>JAUUWD010000167.1 GCA_030589225.1 Desulfobacteraceae bacterium
AAATAGGTGAACCCTGTTCATTTAGCGGTTGGGAGTATATTGTCCAATTTATCAAGATGCCGTAAAAATGCCCATGCGCCAGGTGAAAGAGATGCTCGTTTGAGGTAACCGATTCCATACTCTATGGTAGGTGAACCTGCCAGGAGATGAATAGATCTGAGCGTTTTATTTTTTAACTCATTCTGAACTGCAGACCTCACCAGAAAACTAACCCCATTATCCTGAGCGACAACCTCCTTAATAAGATCCGCACTTCCGGATTCCATGATGATCGTTGGGGTCAGCTTAAATTTTCGGAAGTATTCGAAAACCACATCCCTTGTGGCAGATCCTTCCTCAGGAACGATCAGAGGTATGGTCGCAAGCTGTGTGAAAGAGAGCTCACTGACAAGGAGATTCTGGCTTTCTGGGGCAGCCACCAGAACCAATTCTTCACTCCCGAAGCTCTTTACCTTCAATCTTTTTTCATCCCCCCTGCGCCTGACAACAGCAAGTTCGTTTTTGTGGGTAAGAATACTTTTTAGCATTTCAGAATTGTCTCCCTGTTCGAAGACGATTTTAATGCCGGGGTAGATTTTCTTAAATTTTGCTATCAGGCGGGGCATGATGTATTTGGCAGGCGTTTGCGGACAGCCAATTTTCAGCACTCCCACCTTAGACGTGGATATATCTTCGATAAAATCCTCCGTATCTTTGATCTCTTGAAATATTTTATCACATTTTTCGAAAATGATCTCGCCCACCTCTGTAAGCTGAATCGAATTTCCATCACGGAACATGAGTTTTATCTCCAGGGTCTCCTCAAGCTGTTTCACCTGCATGCTGATCGCAGGAGGGGTGACCATCAACTCCTGAGCAGCCAAAGTAATACTTCTTAATCTGGCCGCATAATAGAACGCTCTTAACTGATTGATGTTCAGGATCATATTTCTCTCCTCCAAGTAAACTGTTAAGATATACTTAAAATCTATTAAGATTTTTTATCTTGACCCCAAGCATTTTTCAATAGAAAATATCAAAAAACAAAGGTTTTTTCCATTTTTTATTAACAGATTTAGTTAACGACGGAGGTATTGTCCATTTAGATGGCAAGAAAGATGTGGTGAAGATTCTTTCACCTGTTTGGAGGAGAAAAGGTGAGAAATGCAAAGAAAAATGCATGAACCGACTTACAAACGTTTTATCACCGGGCCGATTAGGCGTTTTGATGAACGTAACAACGGATTTTCACGATCTGAGCGAGGTGAAATCCAAAGCCTGTCAAAGGCCCTCGAGCATGGACTAACAACAAAGTCCGTGAAAAACGTCCCTGGTCACACCCGAGAGGATTATGCTCTCAACCTGGCCGCACGGACCATAGATACAATCATTCGCAAGATGGCATATAGTCGAGAAAGTCTGTCCCGACGCTGGGAAATACCGGGAGATGGAATGCTTGCCAATGATGCATCGGAAATGACAGAGAAGGTGAAAAGGGTCGCCAGATGGTTTGGAGCCAGTTTGGTTGGCATCTGTGAGGTGAATCCCCTCTGGATCTATTCCCATTGGGGCGAGCATAATGCCAAATGGATTCCCGAGTTCTCCCCAGGTGATCCAGTCGAACTCCCCGAAGAATATCGATATGCTGCTGTCATTGCCATTGAAATGGAACATGATGATGTCAAGCGATCTCCGGCTGTTTGCCCAAGCATAGACCTGGGTTATTCTAAAATGGCTTTTGTGGCATCCTCGGTGGCTGAATTCATCCGTCTTCTGGGCTACAAGGCCATTCCAAGCGGCAACGATATGGCCTTGAACATCCCCCTGGCCGTGGATGCAGGACTTGGTGAGCTTGGTCGCAACGGCATATTGATCACTGAGAAATATGGCCCCAGGGTACGGCTGTGCAAGGTTTTTACTGACCTGCCACTGGTTCCGGATAAACCCGTTGACTTAGGCGTCCAACATTTCTGTGAGACATGCGGTCTGTGCGCTAAATATTGCCCCGGGCAGGCCATACCCAAAGGTGAACGTACTGACCAGCCTGTCGACAAATCCAATAACACGGGCCTGCTAAAATGGCCGGTAAATACGGAGAGATGCCTCACGTGGTGGTACCGCTCTGGAACCGGGTGCGCAGTTTGCATAAGGGCCTGCCCCTGGAATAAGCCACCAGGAATACTTCACAATTTCGTCCGTGCCGTGAATAAACGCACATCCATTTTTGATTGGCTGTTTATCAAAGGGGATGAATGGATGGGATATGGGAAGCAAGTTCTCAATGAAACACCAAATGAAAAAAAATGGGGTTATTAGTAGGCGTTCACGGGTTCAAAGGTTCAGGGGTTCAAGGTTCCATTCTCGTTCCCGGGCTGCATTTGGGATGCGTATTTACGAGAAAAGCGTCAGATTCGTCAGGCCTAATCCAAAATTTGGATCCAAATTGGCAATTATTTCGGAAAAGTAGCATTTATGACGAGGACTTCGGGTCTTCAATGCCGTTCTTGTCCTTAACCCTGAACGTTGAACCCTGAACCCGTGAACGGTTACGGTTTTTTGATGAATTTTAGTACCTATTTATTGAAATCACATCATGTTTGCGAAAGATTTGTTTTATATCCCTCGGGGGTTACCATAATTGTAGGCATTTTAGGCACTTTAGCTCACTTTAGGCACTTTTTCCGGTTTATCCGGGTTAGGAGTTAGATCATTTACAGCGCAATAAAAACCATCTAAATAAGGAGGGACACCATGTCAAAAAAAAGAAGCTTCCCGATTCCGGGAGAAATGCCGGATATCGCCGGCACTGAAGGTTGGAGGGAGATGTACCCGTCTCATCAGGTATTTTCAAAGGACAATCCTCAACAGATAGAATTCGAAAGTTCAAGATTTTGGTTCCTTGATAACCTGCATAACCCATATCCACTAAGCCCTCTTGATGCTTACTCCCCCGAAATGTGGCGACTTACCCTGGCTCAGTCCAATAACAGAATTTACATGGTTCCACCGGCAAGAGGCCTTAATCAGCGCATACTGAACGGATATTTATATCTGAGTCCGGAACCGGTAGTTGACCCGGAGGAAATGCAGAAAAGGGCGCCCATATTTGAGCAAAGGGCCGGCTACTATTATCAGAACTGGGATGAGATTTTTGATCGATGGAGCAAAAGGGCTGAAGAGACTGTTCAAGACATGGAATCAATAAAATTTGCTGATTTGCCGGAAATGGAGCCTGAATCAACGATCACCGGAGGCAGGGGCTATGGAGAGAGTTACAGATTACTGAAAGATTACGATAAGTTTTGGGACCTTTTTCTCATAGCTGCCCAGCATCACTTTGAGCTTCTCAATCTTGCCTATGGCGCAGATGCCGCATATATTGACGGTATGCATAAACTCTTCCCGGGCATTACGGACAGCGCCATAGGGAAAACCGTTGCCGGATTTGATTCTAAACTCTTCCGTCCGCCGGAGGAGCTGCAAAAGTTGGCGAAAATGGCACTTGATTCAGGTTTTGCCGATGGGATTTTGGCTTGCGAGCATTGGGAAGAAGTGCCGGAAAAAATTGGCATTACAGAGGATGGGAAACGCTGGCTGGAAACATTTGAGGCCGCCCGCCACCCCTGGTTTGAGATGTCCTGCGGCATCGGCTGGTACCATTTTGAACCGACCTGGAACCAGAATCTGGATGTTCCTCTGGCCAACATCAAACGTTATATTGAAACATTAAAATTAGGCAAATCAATCACCAGCCCTCGCGAAAAGGTGATCAAAGAACGCGACCGGGTTATCGCCGAATACCGCTCGCTGATCACCAATGATGAAGACCTTAAGGGCTTTGACATGTTATCCGGTATTGCGATAAAAGTTGCTGCCTATGCCGAGGATCATATGTGGTACTGGACCAACTATGAGCATGCCATTTTCTACCGGAAAATGCGTGACCTGGGGGATATTTTTGTAAATCACGACATCATTAAGGATCAGGATGACATATTCTATTTCAACCGGTACGAAATCCCTCAAGTCCTTTATGACCTCTGTACGGGTTGGGCGATAAGTGCGCCGGCAGTGAGTTCTTATTCCTGGCCGGACAAGATCTCACGTAGAAAAGAGATCCTGGAAAGATTCAGTGAATGGGAAGCACCACCAGCGCTCGGACCAGCCCCCGATGTCATGAATGAGCCCTTTACCATCGCTTTCTTTGGGATCACCACCGAGAGAATCAACGATTGGTTAGACGCAAAGGAGGTCAAACCGGAAGATTTAAAGGAGCTGACGGGTTTTGCAGCATCCCCTGGTGTGGCTGAAGGTACGGCCCGGCTATGTCGCACAATCGAGGAAATATCTTCCCTTGGAGTCGGTGAAATTCTGGTGGCTTCTACGACTTCACCAACCTGGGCCCCTGCGTTTCAAAGCATTGCAGGTTGCGTGACCGATATAGGGGGCACCTTCAGTCACGCGGCTATTGTCGCCCGTGAGTATGGTATGCCGGCAGTCATAGGGACCGGATATGCTACGCAGGGCATTAAGACCGGTGATAAGATCCGGGTGGATGGGGATAAGGGCATTGTAACCATTATTGAGAGGGCTGCCTAATAAGGAACAGGGGGCATGCCCGAGGAAGGCATGCCCCTGATTAGCATCCAAAGGGGGATCTATGGACAATCATAAAGAGGAAAACCCTTATTGTGTTCTTAGCCTCTCCGAGTGCTCAAGAGATAGCCTGGAAGAGGTAGGGGGCAAGAACGCCAACCTTGGAGAGATGATCAACCAGGGTTTTGCCGTTCCGGAGGGATTTGCCATCTCAGTGCAGGCCTATCAAAGAGTTCTGGAAGAAATTAAAGATAAGGTTTAAAAAAGCTTGAAGGCCTGACCCCCTAAGATATTCCCACCGTACAAGAATCAAACAGTGCCATACGGGAACTGATCAAATCCACAGAGATGCCGGAAGAGATAAACGCAGAGATCCGACAACACTATTCAGAACTTTCAGAGAAATACAACATGGATGATATCCCGGTTGCGGTTCGATCAAGCGCCACGGC
>JAUUWD010000224.1 GCA_030589225.1 Desulfobacteraceae bacterium
GGCCTCACCGGGACCCCATGATGCCACATATCTTTTCGACCGGTTTATTGATATGATGGCTAAATTCGATACTAGTTAGGGAAGGTTTCAAGGGTGAAACTGCCAGAAATAGATCGCTTGGTGATAAGAAATAGACCAATACTTTGGTAAAAAAATTTCATCGAAGGGGGTATGTGAACTATGAATCCACTTCTTCAACGGATTGCTGCTGACCCTAATATTTGTTTTGGCAAGCCATGCATTCGAGGCACACGAATTTGGGTATCTCTGATCCTAGATTCTCTATCCAATGGTATGTCAATAGTCAATAGACAATAGTCAATAGTCAATCCAAAATTATGCCCAAACGCACCGACATAAAAAAAATCCTTATCATTGGCTCCGGCCCCATTGTCATTGGCCAGGCATGTGAGTTTGACTATTCCGGGACCCAGGCCTGCAAGGCCTTGATGGAAGAAGGCTATGAGGTTGTGCTTGTAAACAGTAATCCCGCCACAATAATGACAGACCCTGAAACAGCCCACCGCACATATATTGAACCTATTACACCCGAGATGGTCGTAAAAGTTGTTGAGCGTGAAAGACCCGATGCGGTACTTCCAACGCTCGGTGGCCAGACAGGGCTCAATACGGCAGTAAAAATTGCTGAGACAGGGCTTTTTGAAAGGTTGGGCGTGGAAATGATAGGTGCTTCCATCCCGGTTATTTTAAAGGCCGAGGATCGTGAGCAATTCAGGGATGCAATGAACCACATCGGCCTGCGGGTCCCTGAGAGCGGCATCGCAAGAAACATGGCCCAGGCAAGAGAAGTGGCAGAAAAGCTTGGTTATCCGCTCATCATCCGGGCCAGTTTTACCATGGGTGGGGCAGGTAGCGGTGTGGCCTATAACCCGGAAGAGATGGAAACCCTTGCCAATAAAGGGCTTGATGTTAGTATGATTTCCGAGATTATCATGGAAGAATCCCTCATCGGATGGAAGGAGTATGAGCTTGAGGTCATGCGGGACTTTAAGGACAATGTTGTCATTATCTGCTCCATTGAGAACTTTGATCCCATGGGCGTTCACACCGGTGACAGTATCACTGTAGCCCCTGCCCAGACCCTGACGGACAGGGAATATCAGGTCATGCGCGACGCAGCCATTGCTATCATCCGGGAAATAGGAGTGGAAACTGGTGGCTCCAATATCCAGTTTGCCATTAACCCCGAAGATGGGGAGATGATGGTCATTGAGATGAATCCGAGGGTATCGAGAAGCTCGGCACTGGCCTCCAAGGCCACGGGATTTCCCATTGCCAAGATAGCCGCCAAACTCGCCATTGGTTATACGCTGGATGAGATTTCCAACGACATTACCCGCAAGACTCTTGCCTCTTTTGAGCCGACCATTGATTACTGTGTGGTCAAAGTGCCCCGGTGGACCTTTGAGAAATTCCCGGATGCCGAAGATAGTCTGACCACGTCCATGAAGTCTGTGGGCGAAACCATGGCGATTGGCAGGACCTTCAAGGAAGCCCTCCAGAAGGCCATCAGATCCCTGGAGATCGGACGGTTTGGTCTGGAAGCTGACTCACCTGATGGGCCAGGTCTCCGTGGAGAGCCTGATGAAGTTGAAAATGCCCTTATCAATCCCAACTCAAATCGCCTTTTTTGTATCTATGAGGCCGCGCAACAGGGGATGGCCCTGGAAAGGATTTATGAGTTAAGCCGTATTGATCCATGGTTTCTTTATAATATCTACCAGATACAAAGCCTGGAACAGCAGTTGAGGGAAATGGCCCGGGCGGGTATTGACTCGCAACAATGGGATCCTGAATTACTGAAGAAGGTCAAAGAATACGGTTTTTCCGATGTTCAACTGGCGAAAATCTTTGACACAAACGAACAGAATATCAGGGAGATACGAAGTTCAAAGGGGATAAGGCCGGTCTACAAACTCGTGGACACCTGTGCGGCCGAGTTTGAGGCCTATACTCCATACTATTATTCTACCTATGAGCAGGAAAATGAGATCCGATCCTCAAACAAAAGGAAAGTAATGATTCTGGGTGGAGGTCCTAACCGGATCGGCCAGGGCATTGAATTTGATTACTGCTGTGTTCATGCATCATTTGCCCTGAAAGAGATGGGCATAGAGAGTATCATGGTCAACAGTAACCCGGAGACTGTCAGCACTGACTATGATACATCCGATAAGCTCTATTTCGAGCCCCTGACCAGGGAGGATGTGCTCAATATTGTCGAACAGGAAAAACCCGAAGGGATCATTGTCCAGTTTGGCGGTCAGACACCCCTGAATCTTTCTGTTCCCCTGGCAGAGGCAGGGGTAACTATTCTTGGAACCAGTCCGGACAGTATAGACCGGGCTGAGGACAGGGAACGTTTTCAGGGCCTTCTTAAGAAACTGGGCATTCTGCAGCCGGAAAACGGAATCGCAGGCAATGAGCAAGAGGCCATCATCGTGGCTGACAAAATCGGCTATCCCGTAGTTGTGCGGCCATCCTTTGTCCTGGGCGGCCGTGCCATGGAAATAGTGTATGACCGGAAAGACCTGGAATATTATATGAAATATGCGGTGGAAGTATCCCCGGGCAAACCAATATTGATCGACAGGTTTCTCGATAATGCCACAGAGATCGATGTGGATGCCATTTCCGACGGCTTTGATACCGTGATCGGGGGAATAATGGAACACATTGAAGAGGCCGGCATTCATAGTGGGGACAGTGCCTGCGTCCTGCCACCGATTTCTCTACGCTCTGAAATCCAGGAACAGGTTAAAGAGCATACAAAGGCCATCGCTAAGGAGCTTAATGTGGTTGGCCTGATGAATATCCAGTACGCGGTCAGGAGAGGCATCATATATGTACTGGAGGTAAATCCCAGGGCATCAAGGACTATCCCTTTTGTGAGCAAGGCCACCGGTATTCCTTTAGCCAAGTTGGCGACTAAAGTTATTATGGGAAAAACCCTTAAAGACTTAGGCTTTACCCGGGAGGTTGTGCCATCACATGTTTCCTGCAAGGAGTCGGTCTTTCCATTTGACCGGTTTTCAGGGGTGGATACGATCTTGGGCCCTGAGATGAAATCTACAGGGGAAGTGATGGGAATTGACAGCTCTTTCGGTCTGGCCTTTGCCAAGTCACAATTAGCTGCAGGGCAAAAATTGCCCCTGTCAGGGACCGTCTTTGTAAGCGTCAAGGACGAAGACAAGATGGCCCTGCTTGAGATTGTGTTTAACCTTTATGACCTGGGGTTTAAGATTGTAGCCACTCGTGGCACCGCACTTTTTCTTTCACAACATGGAATATCCATTCAGAGAGTGAATAAGGTCCGGGAGGGCAGACCCCATGTAGTGGATATGATTAAGAATGGACAGGTTGACCTGGTCATTAACACCACTAACAGCAAGAAGGCCGTTTCTGAATCCTATTCCATTCGAAGGGCCGCTCTCACATTTAATATCCCATATACCACAACGCTCGCGGGGGCCAGGGCCACGGCCCTTGCAATCAAGGCCATGATTGAAGGAGAGCTCGGAGTGAAGACGATTCAGGAGTACCAGGGGGGATTGGGTATTGACTATTGAATATTGAATATTGACTATTGACGATTGCCCGGAATGGCAACTAATTTTAGGCACTTTAGGCATTTTAGATCACTTGTCCTTGACTATTGACGATTGTTTAAGCGTAGCGGAAATCCCGATTCATCGGGGACGACTGTATCTCACGCAGAGGCGCAGAGGACGCAGAGAAAAGACTTTTTTATTGTTAAAGAAATAAAAAGAAAAAGAAAATCTCACATAGAGGCGCATAGAGAAAAACCTCGGTGAACTCTGCCTGGCCCGACTGCCCCGCCTGCCCTGTGGAATGCGTAGCCTATTCCTCTGGGGTAGTTCTGGTAGATGGTATTGTGGTTAAAAGCTTTTTCTGTCTATCTAACTGGGCAAGGCTTGAGTGAATAGATTAATGACAAATGACCAAGTTTCAAGTTTTGTCAACTTTAGTTCACTTTAGGCACTTTAGACACTTTAGTTCACTTACTATTAACCACTCAACTACTCAACCACTTAACTATTCAGCAATTTATTCACAAATGACAAATGACAAATGACAAATGACTATTGGCGATTGCAGCGCCAAGGGAAGAGTAAGGCATGAAGAACGTAGACGTTATGAAAAAATGTCCAAAAAAACTGTTTGCTCCCTCTCGTCCCAGAGAGGAATGTGGAATTTTTGCGGTCTATGGTCATGAGGAGGCCG
>JAUUWD010000272.1 GCA_030589225.1 Desulfobacteraceae bacterium
ATTTTATCCCTGTCAACGGACGGATGGAGACACCTGTGGGTGGCATCTATGCCATGGGGGATCTTGCTGCTCCCGAGACAAGACACTATTCCCATCTGGCCTCTCAAGGTGGAATTGTGGCTGCGGAAAATGCCATGGGTATGGAGAGCACGTTCGATCATAGAACCATCACCAGGGTACTTTTCACTCAGCCTCAGGTCGCGTGCATAGGTCTTACGAGCAAGGAGGCAAAACAGGCAGGTTACGATGTGGTTGAGGGAGCTGCACCCCTTTCAATGAACCCATTCGGCATGATCATCTCGCAGAATGAAGGACTTGTAGAGGTTGTGGCTGAAAAAAAATATGGAGAAGTGCTCGGCATGCACTTTATCGGCCAGGGGGCCTGTGAGATGGCAGGTCAGGCCGTGCTTGCTATCCAGATGGAGGCCACCCTGGAAGAATTAGCCAGAGCAACCTTTCCCCATCCTACACTCAGCGAATCTGTCGCCGAAGCCGCAAGAGAGTGCCTTGGAAGGCCCATCTATCTTCCCTGATTTATGATGTTGTTTTCAAATATAGTGATGGGCATACCTCCTCACAGGATGCCCGTCCAGTACATGAAATTGTCTGATCTTTTTTAGGGTGACCGGGGAAAAGGAGCCAATGGGGAGATAAATTATCTTCTTACCCAAACGCGCGGCCATACTGTGACACCACCCTGAGGGCGGAGTGGCAGACATATAGACCACGTGCTTCTCAAGGCAGTAATCAAGGGCAGCCATGAGCAGCCTTTCAGGTTTGTTTCTGGCGAAGTCAAAAAAAGGGTCTTTCCATATATCGTACACACGCATGGGCGGATAGGTAAGCATAAAGCCGCCATACTGGCATCTGGAGATCCCGGGGCCGCCCATGATCTCTCCCGCGGGCGTGCTGTAAAAGGCCATATCCGATTCCTGGGCATGTTCCCCAAGCCAGGTGACACACCAGGGGAAGTTTTCTTCACTGCCCTCTTTGGCCAGATCGGCATCAAAAATAACCACTACCGAACCAACTTTTCCCTTTAGCGGCCTTTCTGCCTTTACGTAAATTGTTCCACGCTTCCAGTCCCTGATTGTCTCCCTGATATCAAGCCCTTCCATCATGGAACACATAAAAGGCTCTATCCTGCTGTTTTCTTCAGATTTGATTTCAAAGGCCTTTTTCTTGAGATAATGACCATACCCCTCGATGACCACATCCTCCGGAGGGTAAGAGCAGATAGAAAATCCTTTAAATTCTTTGCGCCATTCTCCCGGATATCTTTCTCTTTTCTTTTTCTTGACAGGGATCGGTATAAGACGTCTCCGCATGGTCTTCAGGCGTCTGTGAAATCTTATTCTCTTCTGGTCAAGAAAAATGTCCTCGCCTTTTAAATGCAATATGGGCAGGCCTGGTTCCTCGGTCTGCCAGGGGTATTCGCTTCCTTTTTCCCACACCTCATAGGCAAAGTTGTCATCCGCAGCCCCCCTGGCCGCAACAATGAGCTGGTAAAAATTGGGGACTAGATATCCGGTGAGTAACGCATAGTTTCTGGCAAATTTATGTAGAATCCTGATCTGGGTGTGCGACAGTTCCTCTTTGTTTTTCTTCCAATGATTCTTCGTAGCAATGTTGATCAATTGGCTGATGATCTTAAGCCGGTCCATCTTGTCCAGCCCGTCACTGGATCTGGCCCGCTCATAGGCTGCTGCAAGGTAAGGTATTTCACTCAAGATTTCCTGGCTGGATTCTTTATGAAGGTGGGCCAGCCCGACCCCCTCTCTTTTTCTCCGGCCAATGACCTGAGTTTGGGGCTGATTGAGCAGATCCTGAAGTCCAGGGAGATGAGATAATCCTCCTACAAAAAGAATCCGTTCACCTTTCCTGCTTAATCGCTGAAGATGATAAGCCACGGTCTTTTCCCGAAGGGTGTCCTCTGGAAAAGAAGTATGAGTTTGACTAACTTTAAGGTAGGCCTGTGAATACAGAAAATGCCCGATTGTCTTGACAGCATAAGGATCCGGCATGGGTGAATAGTCCAGGGGATATCCGCTTGTATCGCGGTCTATGAAATGAATGGGGAGTCCTTCTGAGAGGGCCATACGGACGGCCTCCACCTGTCCGTCGGTCGGTTCCAGAAGCAGGTAGGTAAAGGCCCCGTCCTTATCCTCATAGTAGACTACCGATAAAAGGGGTAGTCTTTTCACGCCTTGAAGGATCTTATCCCCCAGTGTGTCAGGATACTCCACGGCCACGCGATCGGGCCTGAACTCTTCAAACTGTCGCCTTACCTCTATGGCAAATTCCATCCTGTTGTGAAGGATAGGCACCAGGCGGACATTCTGCCATTCGATTCTATTTTTCCCTATCAATGTCATTGATCATGGCCTTGAAATATTCGGACGCTGTGGTGTCCAAAATCATGGATGATGCCTCTTTCAGGTATTGGGCCGTTCTTTTTTTCCGGTCCGTTGATATCAATCGTTCGCCGCTCTCCACGAGCCTTTTCAGCGCATAACGCGCAATATTGATCCCGTCCCTGACTGAATAACGTTCATTGGCCTCGTGGGCGGTCTGGAGAAACTCAACCACATATTCGAGAATTTCATTATCGGCAAAGGGTAGATTGCTTTTCAGAATCAGAAGTTCTTCATCCCTCTCCGGAAAATCAATGTAAATCTGTGGCTGAAGCCGGGAGTGGATGTACTCCGGAAGCTCGAAGGTGCTGGCATCGTCGTTCATGGTAGTGCAGAAGCGGAAATTGGGGTGTGCCTTGATTTTGATTCCTGCCACAATGGATTCCACATATCGTCGGCTGTCAAGGAGCGGGGCCAGAGATGCCCAGCTTTTTTCGCTCATTCTGTTCCCTTCGTCGATAATAGCAACACCCCCTTTGATCATGGCTGAAACCACCGGGCTTGCCACATATTTGATTTTCCCCTGCTCCGAGATAACCGGAGTAACGATCAGGTCCTCGGGTCTGGTATCCATCGTGGCCTGAAAAAGGTAAACAGATCGGGTGAGGCACCTCCCGGCGTGATAAGCCAGCGTCGTCTTTCCAACGCCCGGTTTGCCCAGCAGCCTGGGACTGAGAGGCAGGTCGTCTTCCCCTATAACCAACCATGCTGCCAGAACCTGAGTAACCAGATCCTCCTGTCCAATCCAGGACATTGACACATCGTCAGGCGCGCTTAAATGGAGTTCCACGTCATCTATGCTGATTTTTTCCATTCTGTTATTTAACCTCCGGATATCCTGTCCTTTATTAATTAATCGGCGTAAACCACTACCTCGGGTAGTGGTACCATAGTAAGGTTCTACCAGTTGAGTAATTACTTGGCCATAAGTGATCTAAAGTGCCTAAAGTTCAAGGTAATATTTTACATTTTCAAATTGTCTAAAGTCCTCGATCAAGGTTTTGGCTGAGCGAACTGTTACTGTTCCTCTCGGCAGGCAGGACTGTCGAATTCCTTGACTACATATTACCCGAGTCCCTTGGTCTGATTTGTCGCGCAGGCCCGCCTGCCTCGCCTGTCATGTACGGAAGCGGGCATATCCCAAAAGGTCGGCAATGGCGGGCAGGCCTTGTGAAAAACATCCGTTGTAAAAAGTCACGAAGTTCCTTAACTTTAGGCACTTTAAACTTTAGGCACTT
>JAUUWD010000030.1 GCA_030589225.1 Desulfobacteraceae bacterium
ATCGGTCATCATTTTCGACTGCGACGGAGTTATGTTTGACTCCCGCCAGGCCAATATCAATTTCTACAACCACCTTCTTCAACACTTCGGCCTTCCACTAATGAGCGAAGACAAGGTAACGTTTGTCCACATGCACACGGCTGATAAGTCTGTACGCCATATTTTTCGGGATACTCCTTATATGGAAATGGCGCAGGAATACAGGATGCGGATGGATTACACTCCGTTCCTCAAGGACATGCTCCTGGAGCCAGAATTGAAAACGCTATTAGAGGACCTCAGGCCCAGATTTGGGCTGGCCGTGGCCACCAACCGCAGCAATACTATTGGAAAAGTCCTGGAATCATACGGCCTTTCCAAATATTTTGACATCGTGGTCTCGTCTCTGGATGTGAAAAGGCCTAAACCTCACCCTGAATCTCTCCTTAAAATTCTTCGGTTTTTTAAAATTGGCCCGGAAGAGGCCTTATATGTGGGTGATTCTCAGGTGGATAATGAAACGGCCAGGGCTGCGGGCATCTCCTTCATTGCTTACAAAAACAGGGCACTGGAGGCGGATTATCATTCGGACCGTCTGATGGATATCGCTGTACTTGTCAACTCCCGCAATAATACACCGCAAAGAGGCTGAGTGTTGGTTTTTGTTGATAGTTTTTCTCTATTTCATGCTATCGAGGAGCTTCTTTGCCTCCTGAGCAAGGCGCCCTCTTGGGTCAAGTTTTATGGTTTGATGCAATTCCTCTGCTGCTTCAGCATTTCTATTAAACCTCATATACAGTCTTCCAAGGTGAAAATGTGCGGCCGAGTATTCGGGATCCACAGAGATGGCGTTTTTGTAAGCATCAACGGCCTCTTCCCATCTGTTCATACGCTCCAGCGCAATACCCATATTGGTGCGGGCCGGGCTGTAAGAAGGGGCAAACTTTAAGGCCTTATGGAAGCTGGCAATCGCCTTCTGATATTGTTCTTTTTTTATGTAAGCAAGCCCGAGATTATTGTAGGCAAAGTGTGGGGTCCTGTACAGAATGTCTCCGACGGCCATCTGGAAACAATTTATGGCCAGATCCCACTGGCGGAGCAACAGATACACCGTTCCCATGTTGTTCCAAGCTTGCGGAAATTCTGGGCGCAGCTCCAAAGCCTTCTTGAAATGATCCAGGGATAGCTGAAACTCTTCTAAATCTCTATAGGCCAAGGCCAAATTTTGATGGATAGCGCTATTTGTCGGGTCTAATTTGACCGCTTCCAACAACTTTTCAAGGCCTGCCCTTACGCTACCCTGTTGTACAAGTGAAGTGCCTAAGCGCTGCAATGCTTCAGTCTTTTTCTTCGTGGCTGCCTGGTTCCCGGCACAACTTGTTAAAGTGAACACAAACGAAATAAGGAGTGAAATATGAGACAGCATTCTATACATTTGATGAAAACACCCGGTATGAGGAATTGATCGAAATGGGGATATCCACGAAACGCTTCACGGGCGCCATGCCTCTAACCCTCAGCACAGGCCTGCTCCCTGCCTCCGCTTCGTCTCGATGAGGAACCTACATCTTTTTGGTTGGAAAAGAAAGCACCGTTGGTGTCAGGAATATCAGCAGCTCGGTTTTCTTCAAAATCTTAGTCTGGGCCTTGAAAAGCCACCCTAAAAATGGAATTTTTCGGAGATACGGGATTCCCGCCTCGCTTTGACCTTTTTCCTCCTTATAAATACCACCGATCACAACAGTATCGCCGCTTTTGACTATCAGGGTTGTTGTTACGGCTTTCTTAAGGACCCGCGAGGTGGTAGGAGCTTGATCATCGGTGACATCTACTACCAGGGTAATATAATCATTATAGCTCACCGTGGGGGTGACAGTCAGTGATAAAGTGGCGTCCAGTGTGGTAGATTCCACGTTTTCGGTAGCCGGTATGATGATGACATCACCTCTACTGATCGTTGCCTCTTGCCCGTTACTGGCAATGACCTTTGGCGCAGAGATGATCTTGGCCTGACTCTCCGTTTCCGCCAGGGCAAGCCTGGCATCAAGAGAAAGAAACCCTAACGCATTACCGGTCAATGCCCCCACTAACAGATCAATGTTAGGTGCCCAGCCCTCGGGAGTGTTGGTAGAAAATGCCCCACCATATAAAGCATTCCCGGGAGTTAAGGTAGTGTCTCCTGTCAGGTCATTGTCCAGAAAATCAACCGATGTGTCAGTACGGTACTGGTAAGAAGTATCTTGCGTCCACTGGATACCAATGTCCCTGATAAAATCAGTTCCGGCATCGACGATACGCGCCTCTATCATTATCTGCTTTACCGGCAGATCAAATCGTTTTATGATCTTCCTGGCCTCCTCAATATTTGAGGCGATATCTTTCATAATAATGGTATTTGTCCGTTTATCAACTCTCGTTGAGCCCCGCTCGCTTAAAAAGATATGTTCCTTAATCTCACCGGCCTCTGAAAAATCAACCGGAAAATACTCCGTAATAAGCGGCTCTAACATTTTGGCCTGTTCCTGTTCCGCCAGCCTCCTCTTTCTTTCGGCTTCGAGCCTTGCCTCGGCCTCTTCTATTTTTTTGCGTTCCTCTGCCTCAATCTGTTGGATCTTTTTCTTGGTCGTAACCCAGATAACGTTTCCCTGGTGTCTCATACCCAGATCATTGTTAGCAAGGAGGAGATCCAGGGCCTGATCCCAAGGCACATTTTTGAGCCTCATTGATACCATGCCTTTTACATCGGGTCCCCAGATAATGTTCAAATTGCTGACCTCTCCAATCAGCCTCAAAATATTGGTCACATCCGCGTTCACAAAGTCCATGGTCATGGGTGAGCCTTTATACTTACCGGTACCAAGGCCAGGTATCCTCGTGCGCTCCTTCTTGGACACTTTTGGGGCTTCCCGTTTCACACCCGTATCAGCAGACGAAACTTTTTCCAGTTCCACCAGTTTCACAGGAACTATCTTCTTTTCCGGGTGCTTCACGGGTGTTGGGCCAAAATCAATGCGAATACCGCTGTCTGACTGATCCACATGGAAGGGAACAATATCCCTCAAAGATATGGCAAGGGAAAGTCGTTTGTCGGTGGAAGAATACCCGGATGTCACCCGATCTACAGCTCCCTCAAAGTGAGTACTGTCAAGGCGTCTCAGAAGAAGCGGCGGGATAATGGTTTCCTCAAGGGTCAGGAGCAGGGTCTTTGGGGTTTTTCTTTCCAGGTTGTAGCTGGCCTTCCTATCTGTTGTGACGGTAAGCCTCGATTTGCCATGCTGCAGCATGGTAAAATCAATACCCAGAATTTGATTCAGGTCTGTGGCGCGTGGTTCGAAAAAGATCCTTGGTTCGGTTGCCTCCTGTTCCGATTCCCCGGCATCCTCGGTTTCCTTGGCTCCAGCAGCCATTTCGGTCCCTGGCTGCTCGGAGGTCTCTTCTGGGACTGATTTTGGCGAAAGCATCAGACGGATGGAATTATCCCTTTCAGCAACCTCATAATCCAGATCTCTCGCCAGGCCAACCACTACTCTCGTGGTTTTGTCATCGGCCTTTCCTTGCTCCAGGTGAATACCAATCACATTCCCATCATTCACAGGAGTAAATAGCGGAAGCTCGTTACCAGGTATACCTCCAATATCGAGAACCACCCTGAGCGGATCAATCAACTTGAAAGTCGTATAGGGGACCGATCTGGTGTTAGTGATTTCGACAACAGTCATCTCATCCCCTGAGGAGCTAATCGTAATGGCTTCAATGCTCGGAGATGTAGCCTCCTCGGTGGGTTGTTGAGTCGTACTGCTCGTTGCACAGCCGATGAGAACCCAAATGGCTATTACCAAACATGGCCGTGAGAAAAATAGTACCTTCTTGTTTTCGCTTCCTCTCGTCAACATATGTGTTCTCCCTGCAAACCTGGTCTTGTTTTGACTGTTTCCATCCCCCCATCGCATTGGGCTGTTTGGAAATTGGCATATGAGACCCAGAATCACGTTGTATCCTACTGCAATTAACGCAGTTTCTTGGCAGTATCCTTGTCCTTTACCTGACCCGTCCTAAAATCCTTGTGCTTTTCGCGAACGATGAACTCTTTTTCCTTTATCTCATAAACGACACCCTCATGTAGTCCTATGGGAGTGCCCTTCCTGATCACATGCCCGATCCCTTTTGAATCACGCACCATGGCCCAGTTCCCTTTCTGACTTATAATAATTGCGATCAGATCTAATTGGGAAAGATCCAGTGTTTCAAGATAAGTCTTCGGCTTTCTCTTCTTCTTCTCTTCAATAGACTCCTGTTCGGCAATAAACGATTTGAAAGGGTCTGTTTTGCCGGTGGGGTCGTAGACATAGCCTTCTGATAATCCCTTCTCTGGCTGGACAAGCGTATCCTTGTCCGTATCATCTGGTAACAATACTTTTTGACCTTTCGGTCCCTTATAGATCAATTCCTGTGACGCACAGGCCCCCGCGACACAGAAAAGTGAATACATCACAGACAGGAATAGAACAGTACTACAATATCGCAGCAACCTTCTATTTCTTCTTTTTCTTATTTTTTCCCGTCTTAGTCTTCTCATCGACTTTCCTTTTAAACCTATATGTTACGGCATTGCATTTGGTTGTGAGATTGGTGGACCTCTCCTTGATAGGCTTCATGGAGATGTCAAGGATATTTACAATCCGTTTCATTCGGCCCACCTTATCGAAGAACGTGGCGACATCGTGATAAGTACCACTTACTTCCATGGAAACAGGAATCTCTAAATAGAAATCACGAGCCTTTTCTTTCTTTGGGCTAAATAACAGGAACTCCAGGTTTGCGTCGCTTCCTAACTGCGTGATGCTCCTTAGGAGGGTTGGTATCTCCCTTTTGTTAGGCAAGAGCTTAAGGGCCTCCCGGAATTGGGCCCCAACCTCGACCTGCTCTGCCTCAAATTTTTTCAAAGTTCTTGCCTTTATTTTGGCTTGATTGATTTTCTTTTCAAGACCTGCAATCTCTTTGTTGAGTCGAGTAATCTCCTTTGATTTTGGAATATAGACCAGCGCTACGAAAATCCCTGCCAGCAGGACAATCGTTCCCACAAGAATCAGTATCCTGTGGATCATCTTTAGCTTTTCAACTTTTTCAAAAAAGGCGCCCGTTGGCATTCCTTCCACATCCCCCTGGTTAAAAGAATTAAGTGTTAGCGTTTCTTCTTGTTTTCTGGCTTGGCTTTTTCTTTATAGGCATAAGTCTTACATGTTAAGACAAAATCAACCACATTTAGTTTATATTTTGGCAAATTCTTTAGCTTTGCGGTCTGGAGGTCAACTGAAACTACATGCGTGGCATTCTCAAGGTTCGTCATAAACAAGGCTACTGTATCGTTGTCCATTGCAGTGCCCTTCAAGGTCAAGATGCCCTTTTTTTCACTTAGATCGGTTAGCCACAGTTTCTCCTTGGGAACCGCCATCGATAACTCGTCTAATAAAAGGACCGGTCCTGTTTTTTTGCTTTCAAGTTCTTTAATAACATTGAGTTTGGCTCGGACCTCAGCGATCTTCTTTTTTAACTCCTGTATTTTTTTCGTGGTTTCTGCATAAGTGGCCAGTTCCTTCTTTTTAGAGGACATATCAACCTCTAAAGCGGCTACGGTTCTGCTGAAATTCAGGAAAACAAAACCCATCAATAGAGCAAGGCAAACGAAGGACAGGGCAAAAACACTAATCTGCCTCCTTATATTCTCTTTTTTTCTGGCGGCCCTAAACGGTAGAAGATTTATTCTTATCATTTGTCACCAATGCTTCTTAGAGCCAGACCCACAGCGACAGCAGCCTGTGGCGCCATGTACCTAAGGTACCTTGGGTCAAAGCGTTTTTCGTCAACTACAAGGTTCGAAAAAGGGTTAAGTTCTACAACTGGGATGCCTGTTTCTAATTGCAGATATTTCTGAAACCCGGGGATCCTGCAAGATCCTCCGCTAATCAGGATTTTCTCTATGGTTTCATCCGGGTAGGTGCTGGCCACAAAGTCGAGGGCTCGCTTTATTTCCATGGTCCACTCCGAGACCACAGAAGTAAAAATCTCCTCTAGTCTACCTTTCTGTTTATCTACTTTGCCGCCTCCCAGTTTTATTTGTTCGGCTTCTTCGAAACTGACGCTGAAATCGGACATGATGCCCTCAGTAATCTGGGAGCCGCCAAATGAGGAATCCCTGGTAAATAGAGATGCCCCATCTTTGATGGCATTTATTCCAAGCTCATCAGCGCCTACATTCACCAGCGCGTAACACCCTGCAGGCTCCTCAGCGCTAATCTCAAAGGCATTTTGCAGGGCAAATGCGTCCACATCCAGAACCCCCGGACTAAGGCCTGACAGTTGAAGCAGATTGTCGTAATCGTTAATGATATCTTTCTTGGCGGCGACCAGCATAACTTCCATCTGCTCCGCCCGCTCCTGATCACCTTCCTCTGCTGCCCCTGTCTCTTCCGCCCCAGCGCTCAGGGTATCAAAATCAAGGTTCACCTCACTGATATCAAAAGGGATATATTGTTCGGCTTCTACCTGGATAATCGCTTCGATCTCCGATTCCTTACTGGTGCCCAAAGATATTTTTTTCACAATCACGGAGTATCCGGATATGGAGGTTGCTACATTCTTGTTTTTTACCTTCAGGTTTTTGAAAAGGCTTGTTATTGCCGATGATACGAGCTCCATTTCCTTGATAGATCCTTCAACTATCGCATCCGGTGGCAGCCCTATCTGGCCAAAATTCTTAAGGACCCTCCCTTGCTTGCCGTGATCTATCTCCACTAACTTGATAGAATGGGACCCTATATCCAGTCCAACTAATTGATTTTTCTTAGGAATAGCCATAATTGATGTTTTCACCTCTCAGGGAAAATTTTCTCCCTGTCAGGAAGGTCATAGCCAAGAGCCAATATAATCTTACGCTTGGTCTCCATCCGACAGTCTTTTCCCCGCTCAACCCGATCAATAGTCAAGGGAGAAACGCCTGCTTTTCTTGCAAGCTCTGCCTTGCTCATGAGCAGCCCCTCTCTGATTGTTTTTACGGCATTCGCATTCAATTTATCCTCTCCAAGTCCTGATTCTCAGATATATATAATATATCAAAATTAGCTCATATTTGTCAAATAGTTTTTTATAAATTAATTAAATTGTATATAATTTATACATATATAGCGGCGGAAAAAAATGTGTGGCACAATATGTTGTACTCGCATCCGCTCAAAAATTCTTTTCAATCCCTAAGGAAAAAAAGCCTTTGAGCATCCTTAAACCCAAAGGCTTTATTCAAAATAACCGTCGGCAACCCGGCTATCATGACCTTTCGGCTGTAGACCCGTAGCTTTGCGTCACCGCCTTTCAGCGGCTTTGCCCGTTCGCTATATGTATAGTTTGCCTAAAATAATAGAATAAACCCATCTATTTGTCAAGTATTTTCATAAATTAATTAAATTTCGCATAATTTATGCATATATAGTAGAAACAAAAAAATTATCACACTACACCTTGTATTTGTTTCGAGTTTCGTATTTCATGCTTCGAGTTTCCAGTTTATCTGGCTTAGGGTTAAGAGGTCATAGGCCTCTCTCATTAAAAGCACAAGATATCCATAGTGTAAGAGAATATAATCTTGTATAATAAAATAGAAATTGCTTTACAAATAAGAACGTGAGGGATTAGATTCCGTCTGTTTATAAAATTAATTCGGAGTTCCTATAAGGGAGTTTCGTTTCTCATGAATGACGAAAAACCCAAATCTATCATTTTTTGGGGAGGATTTTTTGGAAGCTCAGATCTCTAAGAGTAAAATAAAAAAGAAAAGTGTAGTCCGTGAGTATGCTGAAGCGGCCGTTATTGCTGTAATATTAGCTCTCTTAATACGCACCTTTGTGGTTCAGGCCTTCAAGATTCCCTCAGGCTCTATGGAACCCACACTCCTTGTTGGTGACCATATACTTGTCAATAAATTCCTTTATGGCGTCAAAATTCCCTTCATACGTAACACCATAATCCCCATCAGCAAGCCTCAACGTGACGATGTGATCGTTTTCATTTATCCTCATGATACGAGCAAGGACTACATTAAGCGCGTGATCGGTCTTCCTGGTGACCGCATTGAGATTTTCGATCGAAAAATAAATATTAATGGTACGCTTTATGACGACAAACATGGCGTATACTCTGAGGTACGTAATGGAGCGTCTCCCAATATGGCCAAAAAACGATACCGGCCTGTAATTGTACCGGAAAACCACCTTTTTGTTATGGGGGATAACCGGGATCACAGCTCTGATAGCAGGGTTTGGGGATTTGTGCCGCTTAAATCGGTTAAGGGGAAGGCCTTTATCATTTACTGGTCATGGCCCCACTGGAAACGTTTCCTGGACATTGTAAGATAGGGTTGAGATTGACGATTTTCGATTGGCGATTGAATATTGATGAATATTGATATAGCCGCAAAAAGGCACAAAATACACAGAAATAATAATCTACATATTGGAATATCAAATAGTTATGGGCGTCAAAAATATAAATTTGGACTTTTTACAAGTTCATCAATAATCAATCCTCTTGTTCCGCATATCAACGGCTTTCCATACGGTTTCTTTTAACTCTGTGCTGATTTCAAACTCGTCGAATTCTTCAAGGGGAACAAGTCGCAAATCACTAATATCCGATCCGGGACTCGGCTGACATGAAGCAATCCAGCCCCAGTAATCCACAATCACATAATGGTATCGAACCCCGTTTTCCTGGTCCTGAACGATCCTGTCAAAAACACCTATTAAACCTCCAATCTCTATATTGATGGAGGCTTCCTCCTGCAATTCTCGTTTCACCGCCTCTGAAAGGCTCTCACCTAACTCAACCGCACCACCTGGCAAGCTCCATTGACCCCTTCCTGGTTCCCGATTTCTTCGGGCAAGCAAAACCGACCCCTCCAAAAAGATGACTGCAGCTACCGCAACAATAGGACCTTCAGGATATTCTCTTTTCATTGGAAGTCCCTTTGCGAATTGGTTTCATATATTCCATGATGAAAACGCAGACGACTTAAAACGCCTCAGCTCTTTCTCGCAGGTGAGATTGTAATGAATGGGTGTAATGGTGATCTTGTTTTCTTTCAAGGCAATAGAATCAGTCTCAGGATTGCTATTGTCTATTGGAGTTTCTCCCGAAAGCCAGTAATAAACATTTCCTCTTGGATCACTGCGCCGTTCAAAATACTCCTCAAATCGAGAGGTCCCCTGTCTGGTAAAGCACACTCCTGCTATCTCTTCCTTTGGTAGTGCGGGGATATTCACATTTAACGCTGTTCCGTCTCTAAGTCCACTCTCTATCATAAACCGTATGATCTCTTTGCTGAATTGGGCTGCAAAGCCAAAGTCAGGGTTTTTTCTGGCATTCAGGGAAATGGCAGCAGACCGTACCCCCAGAAAAGCTCCCTCTGTGGCAGCAGAAACTGTCCCTGAGTAAAGCAGATTTACCCCTATGTTGGCCCCCGGATTGATCCCGGAGAGAATTATGTCTGGGGGTCGTTCAAGCAACTCTTGCACTGCAATCTTTACACAGTCTGCTGGTGTGCCTGTCACCGCATACCCATATGTTGATCCATTTCTCTGCACCTCTTGAACCCTCAGGGGTGACGTCAAGGTAATGGCGTGTCCCACAGCACTCATTTCAGATTCCGGGGCTACAACAGTAAGATCATAGTCAGACTTCAGGGCCTGGTACAGGGAGAAAAGGCCAGGGGCATAAATGCCGTCATCATTTGTCAAAAGGACTTTCATTTTTCAAATCATAAAACTTTGTTAAGAATGGCTGTCTTTTCATTGCTTCTCACTTTGATCTCTTGTATATTCAGTCTGTGTTCGAAAATCCGGTACTGTCCATTCCCAG